>CAXTRU010000093.1:0-6978 GCA_964246665.1 uncultured Acidobacteriaceae bacterium | reverse complement strand
GGCTCATACGTTCAATCAATCAATCAGGCCACGGTGACCTTTGCGGGCACCGTCAACGCCCCCATTCCGGCAGGCGCTGCGGTCAGCATCGTGAAAGCCCTCTACCCGCCGGTGTTGATTCCGCCGGGAACCAATTACCTCACCAACAACTCCCTCAAGGCGTTCGCCAATTATGCAGCTTTTCTCGGCAGCGCCTGCCACGCCGCGAATGTGAACCACTGCGTTGTGTCCATCTGGAACGAACCGCCATGGGTGTATGAGTTCTGGGACAACGCGATCAACGGGTACACTACACCCCCGCCGAACGCGAATACCAATCCGGCCACCGGTCTCCAGTTGCCGCTCCTGCCGATGTACATCGCGCAGCAGCCGCCCCCTACCGGTTGGACCTATGACAACGGCTACACCGAGAAGGGCGGGCTGTATTCCTCGATCTTCTTCCCCCCGTTTCAGCCTCAGACCTTCAATGCAAGCCGGGCAGCGGCCAACTTCTCCACCGAAAGCGATCACCCGTATGGCGTCAACCCGGAAGAGTCGCTTTGGAAGCCCGCGTGTATGCAGCAGTACGCGCAACAGTACGGGCTTTACGGCATCGCTCTGGCGATGAGCAGTTGCAGCACCGGCGTCTCTCTGCAGAGCTCCGCATTCAAAGGCCAGGCGGGCCTCAAAGCGCTTCCGTCCAACGGCGGCGGCACCTCCATGGCTGTGACAGAGACCGGCCTGCAACGCTCGGTCTACCCCGGCATCACGGAAGAGCAGGTGGCCCTTTTCAACCTTCGGCAGTTCCTCAGCATGGCCGCCGTCGGTGTTCACCCCTGGATCAGCTACCGCCTGACCGACAGCCCTGACTTCCAGTGGTGCACGGCAAAGACCGCAAGCTCCTGCCTGCCCATCTACAAGGCGTTCCAGGGTGTCATGGTGGATGTCGCTTCCATTGCCAATACACCGGCGGCACCGTTGCCGGCTGCTAACCTGCCCACGATCCCTGCCTACACGGGAAGCTTCCCATTGGCGGAGATGCAGATTGCCGGCGCCCCCTCGCCCAACTCACCGCAGGGAGCGTTGATCGAAGTGGTTTGGCAACAGACCTACACCGCGGACTTCCTCCGGGGCTCCTGGCCCTCAGTGCCCTCCCCCGCAGCCGCGCCCGTAGCGGTCCACATCCCCTCAGGGATGCAGGTGAAGTGGGTGAAGGATTGGAAGACCGGTCAGGCCGTCAAGTACACCTTCGCAAACTCCGTGCTAACAACCCCGGTTGCAGACGATCCCATCGCCATCATGCTGGTCCAAGGCGGCATGTAAGCAGGGATGGCAACACCACAACGTAACCCTCTTGCTGAATAAAAAAAGCAGTGACGTCGCGCGCCAAGCCTCGTGTACAGAGGCTTGGCGTGTGCGGTTCATCCCTCACTTCTAAATTGACCGTCGAGAGTTTGAGCCGTCGGCACGACCCCAAGACCACCCGGAGCCCTCAACGCTTTCGTGCACGCTTTTCGAGTAGCGCGAGAAGTTTGCGGCTTCTCGCTTTCATCGCCGGTGTGCCGTTTCGCTCAGCCTCTCTCAACGCATCCAGAGCCTGCGGCAGCAGTGCAGGTTCTTGCCTTGCAAGGTCTGCCAGCCCTTGGAGAGCAAACGTCTTCACGATCGAGCTCTTCGCGGTAAAGCATTGCTGCAGCGCACGACTCGTACGATGGCGCTGGTGCCCGTCCAAAGCCAGGCGAGGCAGGATCAGAGCCAAATGCCAGCAAAGCTCCTGCTGTTCACTTTCTTCGAACAAACCGAGCAGGAGGGACGTGTAGGGCTGCAGCTCCCCTACACGCCGGCGAGAGATCTTTTCGAGCGCATCGGCGGCTCTCATGCGTGTGGCTGCATCTGCGTCAAACAGGCAATGCACCAGAGCGGGGACGAGCTTCGGATCGTGAAGCACCATCGTCACGACCTCGGCGACGTGGCCGACAGTACGTCGATCGCCTTCGCGCAGAAGCGAATCCAATGGGCGTCGCTGTCCGCATAACGACAGCTTAGTCTCCATCGCCGTGGACGGAGTGCAAAATACCCGCAATCATGGCCGGATGTCCGCAGTCCCAAACGCATCCGGGCAGGTCCTAGCCACCGCGCCGTGGGGAACCGCTTCTGTGTTTTAGCGAACGGTAGTTGAAATTGACAGTGCGCTGCTCCCGATGGGTCCATACTTTGTTCAGGGTCTCCACAAGGCTCAATGTTGACGGACGAAGGAGCAACACGAATGAAAAAGCATCTGGGATGGATGGTTGCAGCCGCTTGCCTGACACTGGCGCCACAGTTGGCCTCAGCGACGGTTTACTCTTTTCAAGACACAGAGGTTTCGGCCCTTAGCCCGTCGCCTGTGACGTTTGCCTTTTCGCTGGATACAGCGACGGCCCTTGCGAGTGCGAGCGGCACCACGTTCAACGGGGTGACCATCGATGAGAATGGAACGACCTCGGCAGGCAACAGCCTCGAAGCGAGCTTCACGACGGACCTGGCCAGCTCCCTGTTCTTCTGGGTCGATACCTCGACGACCCCGTTTTACACCGGCACCGGCACCGGCCTGACCTTCAACACCGGCACCTTCGCCATTGCGGATGGACTCACCGACGGTGAGGGAACCCTTACGATCACCTCGGCCTCGTCCACACCGGTTTCGCCGACCCCTGAACCTGCGACCTGGATGCTGCTGCTGACGGGTGGTGCGATGGCCGTGGTCGCGCGTCGCTCTGTTCGCAAGCCAAGCGCAGCGATTCTGTAGTCGACGCTGCCTCCGCACAGAGTAGTCCCAAGCAGCACAGCCGCAACGTTCATGGGCGGTTGTGCTGCTTTTCCCTCTTCAGCTTAGGTGCCATGGCGTCGATACGCTGCCCGTAATCGCAGCCGGCCCGTGACGTTTCGTGAGGCGTGGCGTGCGATCCACGCGACCCTCCTCGCAATTCGATCTCTTACAAGCAAAAGCCGCTGATGGCCCGATGTCGCCGACACGAAACAAGCAAATGACATTTCCTTGACAAGTCGGGTGCGTCCGTCGCCCTACCTTGGGCTGGATCGCACAGGGATCCCTCGCTGTCGATCTCCTTCCGACCCGTACAGGCGGACGCAGGACAAGTCACGAGGGTCACGGAGAAGATCATGAAATCCATGCGGCACCTCAGCCTCCTTTCGACGCTCTGCCTGGCCTTGCCCAGCGCGATGGTCGGGCAGCAGTACAAGCAGACCAACCTTGTATCGAACGTCTCAGGCAACGCACCGGTGACGGATCCGAGCCTGGTTAACGCCTGGGGCCTTTCCCGTGCCTCCGGAGGCACCTGGTGGGTCACCGACAACGCCACCGGCCTGAGCACCTTGTACAACGGCCAGGGCGTCAAGGGAGGCCTGGTGGTCACCATTCCCAAGGCCGATCCCAACAGCAAAATCTTCCCTGCCGGCTCGCCCACAGGGACGATCTATAACGGCAGCACGACCGACTTCCTGCTCTCCCCCGGAGCGCCGGCCGCCTTTCTGTTCTCCACCTTGGACGGCACGATCTCGGGCTGGAGCCCCACCGTGGGCATAACGCCCGGAGCCGCGGCGCCCTCCACCAACGCGGTCATCGTCGTCAAGCAAACCGATGGGTCCAGCTACACCGGGCTGACCAGTGCGCTGGTCAGCGGCGAACGGTTTCTGTATGCCGCGAACTTCGCGAAGGGACGCATCGACATCTTCGACAACAGCTTCCATCCGGTTGCTGTGAAGCAGCTGGAAGGGCGTGGGCAGCAGCTTCAGGAGCTTCTTCTCGGTCAGAGCGCACCGTTCAAGGATGACCTGATCCCGCGGGGGTTTGCGCCCTTCAACGTGCAGGCAATCGGCAGCGATCTCGTGGTGACCTTTGCCGAGCAGCCGCCCAGCGGCCAGGGGCCTGAAGTCGATGGGCCCGGGCTGGGGTATGTGGACATCTTCACCAGCTCCGGCAAGCTGGTGCGCCGGCTGGAGCATGGCGATTGGCTGAACGCGCCCTGGGGCGTTGCGCTGGCGCCGCTGGACTTCGGCCGTTTCAGCCACGATCTGCTGATCGCGCAGTTCGGGGGCGGCGGCACGTCGGAAAGCGCGGGCTACATCGTCGCGTACGACCTGGCCACGGGACGCCTCGACGGCATCCTGCAGAACGCAAGCGGCTCTCCGCTGGTGGTTCAGGGTGTGTGGGGCATCAGCCCAGGCAATGTGGCGCCGAACAACCTTGACCCAAGTGGCTCCCCCGCAGGTGAGCTCTACTTTGCCGGCGGCCCGAATGGGGGCAAAGGCGGCTCTTTCGGCTACATCTCGCCGGTAAGCACAACGCTGGTGGAAGGCAACGACCAATAAGCGAAGCGCTTCACGATTGAGGGCACGGGCGCTTGGCCGCGTCCGTGCTTTTCGTCCTTCGTGGCTGCGCCGTTTCACAACGCCACCAGTGCCGCGGTAGGGAGATACTTGGAGTCATGATGTCCACGCTCAGTTCGGAATCGCTGGAACGGCTACCGTCTGCGGCAAAGACGGCCGGCACCGTGCTCATTGTGGAAGACGATCCCCGGATGCAACGCGTGCTGCATCGCCTGTTCACCCGCGAAGCCTACGAGGTCGCCATCGCCGGCGACGGGACGTCCGCCCTGGCGAGCTTTCACGCGACCAGGCCCATTCTGGTCATCCTCGATCTTGTGCTGCCGGAGATCTCGGGCCGGGAGCTCTGCCGGCAGTTCAAGTCGTTGGCCGTCGACACGCCCGTGATTATTCTCAGTGCGGTCAGCGACGTGGTGGACAAGGTCTTGCTGCTGGAACTGGGCGCGGATGACTACGTCACCAAGCCGTTCAGCCCACAGGAGCTGATGGCGCGTTCGCAGGCAAGCATCCGGCGAAGCCGCCGCGGCACAAGCGTGCCCGATACCTGGCACTTCGGCTCATGCAGCATCGATTTCAAGAAAATGTTGGCCCTGCGAGACGGCGCGCCGGTCGCGATGACCGCGCTTGAGTTCAAGCTCCTTCACTTCTTCCTGACCCACGCGGAGCGCGTCCTCACGCGCGAAGAGCTGTTAAACCACGTTTGGGGCTACAACTCCTACCCCACCACGCGCACGGTCGACAACCTCATTCTGCGCTTGCGGCAAAAATTGGAACAGGAACCAGCCCACCCCAAACACTTTCTCACGCTGCACGGCACAGGCTACAAGTTCACCTTCTAGGAGCGGCGTGTGGACTCTCCGTGGAAGGGCCTAACGACACGTTCGGTGCTGGTGACGGCTCTGTTGGCCGTCATCACCGGCGTCACGGTGATCAGCCTGCTGGTGGTGCGCGCCCGCCTGAACCGTCAGGTGCTTCAGGACTTTTCCGAAGACCTTCGCCGCTCCGTGGAGATCTTCAGGGCCGAGGATGCGCAACGGTTGGCGGCGCTTCGCAGCCAGAATGCGCTTCTGGCGGATCTGCCAAGCTTGAAGGCCCTGATGACGACCGGCGACGCGCGCACCATCGGCGACGGCGGCGTCCGCTTCTGGGAGACAAGCAACAGCGATCTGCTGGCGCTGGCGACAAACGACGGCCGCGTGGTGGCAGCCTACACCCGCGCCGGCCGCCACAACGCCGATCTCCCGCAGGTCCTCTCCCCGATCCTGAACGCACCGATCTCCGCCGCCGACACCACCGGCAGCCGCGCGGAGAAGCACTTCATCCTGGCGGGCGGCACCCTGTATGAGTTCTCCGTGGAGCCTCTGTTTTTTGGCAACGCAGAGAGTGGAACGCTGTTGGGCTACGTCATCAACGGCTATGCCGTGGATGATGCCTTTGTGCGCGGAACGCGCTACACCTCCGCCGCCCAGATCGCCTTTGTCAGCGGAGCCGCAGGCGCGCAAAAGGTGGTGGCCACCACGCTCACAGCGGCGCTCAGCAAGCAGTTGCGCTCTGACTTGGGCACACAGCCGCAAGCATCTCCGGAGCCGCTGCAGCTTGGCGGCGAACGCTTTCTGGCGTCGTCCGTTGATCTTTCCCCGGCGGCCTTTGGGCCGTTGCGCCTGGTGGTGCTCAAGTCCTTTGCGCGCGCCAACCGGACCCTGGGCGAGCTGAACCGCCTGCTGCTCGGCGTCGGCGCATTTTCGCTGCTCACGGGCCTCGTGTTGATGCTCGCCGTCTCCCGCCAGATCACGGCGCCGCTCGAGCTGCTGACGCGCAGTGCCATGGACTATGGCCGCGGGGCCGCGCCGCTGCCCTCGGCCCGGGGAGGCACCCGCGAGGTGCGTGCCCTCAGCGAGGCCTTCTGTGCGATGAGCCTGCTGCTGGAGGAACGGCGGCGTGCCCTGCTGCAAGCCGAGCGGCTTGCCACCATCGGCCGCATGGCCAGCTCCGTCTCGCACGATCTGCGCCACTATCTGGCGGCGGTGTACGCCAATGCGGAGTTTCTGGCCACCTCGCCCCTTTCCGATGAAGAACGGGCCGAGCTCTTCGACGAGATCCGGACCGCGGTGCACGGCACAACGGACCTGATCGACTCGCTGCTCATCTTCAGCCGCTCCAGCGGCGGTGTGCAGCGCAAGCCGGAGCCGCTTGCGCACCTGCTGCAACGCGCCGTCGCCCTGGTGCGCGCGCATCCCGACGCGGCTGCCGTCGAGGTCTCCATCCGCGAGGGATGTGAGCCGGCGGAGACCTTTGCCCTGGTCGACGCGCGGGAGGTGGAGCGCGCGCTTTACAATCTGCTGCTGAACGCCTGCCAGGTCGCGCGGAAGGGTTCTGGCCCACCCAGCGTGATGGCAAGCCTTGCTGTCTCCGAAGCCACCGTGGATGTCGAAATCACAGATAACGGCGTTGGCGTCGCGCCCGCCATTCGGGAAAGCCTGTTTGAGCCCTTTGTCAGCGAAGGGAAGCAGAACGGCACAGGCCTTGGCCTTACCATTGCCAACGTGATTGCACGCGACCATGGCGGTTCCGTCAGGCTGATCGGCAGCCGGCCCGGCAATACGGTATTTTTGT
>CAXTRU010000092.1:0-10760 GCA_964246665.1 uncultured Acidobacteriaceae bacterium | reverse complement strand
CGGCAATGGCGCCGAGGGCAGCGGCGCGCGAGGGCCCGGCAGTGCGGTACATGACGGTCTGGCCGTAGCCCTTGTACGAGGCGTTGAAGACGACGATCTTGCCCTGGATGGCGGAGCGGCCAAGGCGGTCGAGGGTGGCGAAGTCGGGGACGACGACGATTGGCGCGGTGATGCCCCCGGCGGGGGTGCCGACGCTCATGCCGAGGCCGAGCATGTGGAGAGGCTTGAACGGTATGCTGCGGCATTCGGGCTGGCATTTCCAACCTGGCGGAGGTAACTCGACCGAGGCGGACTCGGCGCCGCGGACCCAGTGGGGGACCATAACGGGTTGCATCGTGACGTTTTGGAGGCCTGCGTCGCGCATGGCCTGGGCGGCCCAGGTGGTGGCGCGGGTGAGGGGTTCGGAGCCGGACAGGCGCTTGCCGATGTGATCGGTCAGGTATTGGAGGCGAGCGTAGCCCGCGGTGTCGGCGAGAGCGGCGGCAATGAGCTTGTCGGCGATGGGCTTGTACTGGGCCGCGAGATCGACTTGCTGGGCGTGCAACGGGGCGGACGCGAGAAGGCTGAGGACGGCAGACGCTGCGACGAGGGCGCGCTTGGGGCTCATGGAGGTCCTTGGGGTGCGATGGGGAGTCTCCTCAGCATACGGCAGGGGGGCGAGGAGCGATGGCGGCTGCGCGACGACGAAACACGCTGGGGGTGCTGCTTGACCTGGCGACGCATTGCGTGTTGGCGAACTGAAGGATCGAAGACGCGGGGGGTTTTGCACACTGGGGCGGTTTTGTGGCCTGATCTACCCGATTTGCCGGGAAGTGACGTGTTTCGGACCTAGGGGATCAGCAAACTACCCGGTATGTGGCGGTCGAAGGTGGCGAGGACAGCGCCGTGCGCCGCGGCTAGCTGGACAAGGTGACCATCGGTGAGTTGTTTGGGGCTTTGTACCCAGGCGGGGAGGCGGGAGGTGTCGTTGGCGTCGGCAAGGAAGGTGTGTGGGATGTCGTCAAGCGCCTTGAGTCGACTCAGGAAGTCTGTAGCCGTGGCTAGGCTGAGGTCCTAGGCTCCGGTCTGGGTCAGAATGCGGAGAAAGCCCAGCTCGGTGATGGAGGATGTCGCAATCGTCGGGCCGGGTTGCGAGCCAAGCCAAGTCACAAGGCGCTGGTGAAAGTGATGACCTTTGAGCCCAAGCGCGATCATGGCATTGACATCCAACAGAAAGGTCACGGGAAGTCGGACAGCATGGCCGCCACCTCTTCGCTCGTAAGCACCGGGGCCGGTTCCGCTCCAGGCTCAACGTCCAAAACGGGCCAGCCGGTAACAGGGTCTGTCGTGATCACAAGCTTTGGGGGCTTCGGGCTCACTTTCAATTCCAGTTGGTGCTGCTTGGGATCATAGGTGACCTTGAGCCTGTCGCCGGGACGAAGACCGAGCTGCCGGCCGAGGCGCTTGGGGAGCGTGATGCGGCCCTGGCTGGACACGCGTGCTTGCATGAGGCTGATTGTAGAGAAAGTTCCTGGCCTCCCAGCTTTTCAAGCCGCGGGTTCTAGGGTAGACTTGCAGATGGTGCGTGATCCTTCCGCAGGCTCCGTGCGCCCGGTTGCAGCAACTGCCGGGGCGGAGACATCAGAAGCCCGCGATCAGGTTTGTTTTGGCTGTACATCGAAGGGTTCAGGCGTGAGGTCTGGGTCCCGAAGGAGAGCGTTTGTCGAAGGAAGATGCAATTGAGGTAATGGCAACGGTCATTGAGATCCTGCCGAATGCGCTGTTTAAGGTGGAACTGGAGAACAAGCACCAGGTTCTGGCGCATGTTTCGGGCCGTATGCGCAAGAACTTCATTCGTATTCTGACCGGCGATCGCGTTGCCATCGAGCTCAGCCCGTATGACCTGAACCGCGGACGCATCGTGTATCGGTACAAGTAAGAAGGCGAGCTTCCAGCTTTTAGCTCCTAGCTGCTAGCCGGAAGCGGTAGAAGAACGTTTGGACAGTTTGGGGTCTTTAGCTAGGAGCTAAAGGCGAATCGCTAGAAGCTGAGGAAGTCATGAAGGTTCGTGCATCAGTAAAGCCGATTTGCGACAAGTGCAAGGTGATCCACCGCAAAGGTGTTGTGCGGGTGATCTGCTCGGCCAGCGCAAAGCATAAGCAACGGCAGGGATAAGGGGTTAGGGAGTAGGGTTTAGGTCGTGCGCTCCGCGCTTGTCTTCTGATCCCTAAGCCCTCTACCCCGCACCCTGTTCCAAGCGGCCCCATCGGGCGAGTTCGCCGAAGTTAAGGCGTGCGATGAACCCGGAGGAGGCAGGAGTCAGCAGTAGGACTCAGGTCAGCCGCTCCACCATTAACCACGCTTCACGATGCGTTCGTGTAAGCCCCAACGAAAGGTAGCCTTATGGCTCGTATTGCCGGCGTCGACCTGCCTGGAAATAAGCAGACTCGCATCGCCCTTACCTATATCTAGGGCATCGGGAACCCCCGTGCGCTGTCGATCCTGACCAAGGCGGGCATTGACCCGTTCGTCAAGCTCGCGACGCTGGATGAGGATCAGCTGAACAAGATCCGCCAGGTCATCGAGCAGGAAGGCGGCATTGAAGGCGATCTCCGCAAAGAAGTGTCGCTCAACATCAAGCGCCTGATCGAAATTCAGAGCTTCCGTGGCCTGCGCCATCGCCGCAACCTGCCGGTTCGCGGGCAGCGCACCCACACCAACGCCCGTACCCGCAAGGGCCCGCGCAAGGGCACCGTTGCCGGCAAAAAGAAAGCGACCAAGTAAGCCATGGCGAAGACTGCACAGAAGACCGCCGGCGCGAAGGCCGGCAAGGGCAAGAAGTTTAAGAAGCGGGAACGGAAGAACGTTCCATTTGGTTTGGTGTTTATCCAGGCCAGCTTCAACAACACAATCGTGACGATTACGGACCAGCAGGGCAACACACTCAGCTGGAAGAGCTCCGGTTCGCTGGGCTTCCGTGGATCGCGTAAGGGCACGCCATTCGCGGCGCAGCAGGCCGCGGTCAATGCGGCCAACGCGGCTCGGGATCACGGTTTGCGGTCGGTGGACGTGCGCGTTGCCGGTCCTGGTTCGGGTCGTGAGTCGGCCATCCGTGCGCTGGCAGCTGCGGGTATTGAGGTTCGCTCGATCCGCGACGTCACGCCCATGCCCCACAACGGCTGCCGTCCGCCGAAGCGTCGCCGGGTCTGATGCCTATGACCCTGTCCACGCAGTTCGGTTTGCCTGTTTCGGCGCGCCGGGCCGCGTGGGCTGGGGCGCTTGGGATTGCAACGGTCGCAATTCTGGCCAGTTCGAGGAGAAAGGTCTTCGACAGTGTCATGATCGGGGCCTTTGTGATCGGCTTTACCACATGCGTTCCGCTGTCGATCGAGGCTCCCGGAGCCGACGGGCAGAGCTAAGGAATGAAGTAACGGATCGTGACGAAGGGCGTAGCCGCCTGTAAAGCGATCGACACCTGAAGTTTGGAGATTAGAGATGGCTCGTTATACAGGACCTGTGTGCCGCATGTGCCGGCGCGATGGCGTCAAGCTGTTCCTGAAGGGACCCAAGTGCTTCACCGACAAGTGCCCGGTGGAGAAGCGAAACTTTGCTCCCGGCCAGCACGGTCAGTCAAAGAAGCAGAAGAAGCTGGTAGGTTACGGGTTGCAACTGCGTGAGAAGCAGAAGGCCAAGCGCATCTACTTCACGCTGGAAACGCAGTTCCGCGCGTACTACGAGAATGCGGCGAACCGCACCGGCGTGACCGGTGATCTGTTGCTGCAGCAGCTTGAGACGCGCTTGGACAACGTGGCGTACCGGCTTGGCTTTGCGATCTCGCGCCGCCAGGCACGGCAGGTGGTGCGCCACGGGCATGTTTCGGTGAACGGCCGCAAGGTCAACATCCCGAGCTACCAGTGCAAGGTGGGCGATGTCATTGCGATTCGCGAAAAGGCCAAGGAAATGACCCTGCTGGCGACGGCAAAGGACTTTATCTCGGGCCAGACGCGCGTGCGCTGGATCGATGCGAACCCGGATGGGTTGACGGGCAAGATTGTGGCTCTGCCGCAGCGTGAGGACATCCAGCTGCCGGTGAATGAGCAGCAGATCGTCGAACTCTACTCGAAGTAAAAAGTAGCTTCCGGCTGTTAGCTTCTAGCGTTTGGCTTGGGACCCGAGCGGCCCACAGGTAAAGAGCTAGGAGCTAGCGGCTAGGAGCGAGAAGCTGTTTCTCAACCGTTGTACCGTTGGCCACGCAGAATGCTTCGCGGGGCGACGAAGAAAGGATGCACCCATGCTTTGGAGAGGTTTCCAGAAACCCAAGCGCCTGGCCGTCGACCAAGAGTCGTTGACCAACACCTACGGTAAATTTTCCGCGCAGCCATTTGAGCGCGGATTTGGCACCACCATCGGCAATGCGCTGCGGCGTACGCTGCTGAGCTCGATCGAGGGCGCGGCGGTGACGGCGGTCAAGGTCGAAGGCGTGCTGCACGAGTTCCAGTCGATCACCGGCGTGGTGGAAGACGCGACCGACATCATCCTGAACCTGAAGCAGATTCCGTTCAAGCTTCACGGCGACGGGCCGAAGGCGCTCTACCTGCATGTGGACCAGCCCGGCACGGTGACCTCGGGCATGATCGAGGCAGACGGCGACGTGGAGATCCTCGACCCGGATGTGTATATCTGCACGGTCTCCGAGGGTGGCCGGATCGACATGGAGATGCGGTTGAAGCGGGGCCGCGGCTATGTTTCAGCGGACAAGAACTTCGACGGCGACCTGGGTCTTGGCTTCATTCCGATCGACTCGGTGCACTCGCCGGTGCGCAAGGTGAACTTCATCGTCGAGGCAGCCCGTTTGGGTCAGATCACCGATTACGACAAACTGACGTTGGAGATCTGGACCAACGGCACAGTGCAGCCGGCAGATGCGCTCGGCCTTTCGGCGAAGCTGCTGAAGGACCATATGACCATCTTCATTAACTTCGAGGAGGAGATGGAGTCGGGGGCGCATGCGGATCACGATGGCCCGGGAATCCGGAACGAGAACCTCAACCGTTCGGTGGAGGAGCTTGAACTCTCGGTGCGCAGCTATAACTGCCTCAAGAATGCCAACATCGCGACGATCGGTGAGTTGATCCAGAAGACCGAAGCCGAGATGCTGAAGACCAAGAACTTCGGCCGCAAGAGCCTGAACGAGATCAAGGAAATCCTTGCTCAGATGGGCCTTTCGCTCGGCATGAAAATTGACGAGCAGGGCAACCCGGTTCCGGGGCCAACCTCGGTTCTTCCGGCGCAGGCACTGGCGCAGAGCTATGCCGCGTTTGATGACGATGAGGATGAAGACGAGGACGAAGATGCGGATCTTGATCTGGCGCCAGAGCAAGAAACGTTCTAAGTGCAGGGAACAGGGGTTAGGGAGTAGGAATTAGGTCCTACTCTCTGACCTCTTGTGCGGGATCTTATGGCTGAGTCGTTTCGAGATCTGATTGTTTGGCAACGGTCGGTTCAGATGACTACTGCGATTTATGAGCTCACCTCGCGGTTCCCTCGGGAGGAGCTTTACGGCTTGACCAGCCAACTTCGGCGAGCTAGTGTGTCGGTGGCAAGCAATATCGCTGAAGGTTATGGTCGTGGGTCCTCCGGAGAGTACAAGCAGTTTCTTGGGATGGCGCGCGGATCGAATTCTGAAGTGCAAACACAGTTTGTGATTGCGAGGGAGTTGGGATTCGGAACACCTGCAGCGCTCGACAAAGCAGAGGGATTGTCGAACGAGGTAGGCAAGATGATTGCGGCGATACTGCGCACTCTCGCCTGATCCCTAGTCCCTAAACCCTAATCCCTTGGGCAACATCCGACTCACGGCAAAGGCCGAGTCGAAGGAGACGAAGTATGCGCCATCGCGTTGGTGGATTTAAGTTAGGTCGAAATACGAGTCATAGACGGGCGCTGCTTCGGAACCTGGTGACGAGCGCCATCTTGAACGATCGAATTCATACGACGGTGACCAAGGCCAAGGCTGCCCGGCCGTTGGTGGAAAAGATTATCACGCTGGTCAAGAACGGCAGCGTGCATGCGCGTCGGCAGGCACTGGCGTACATGATGACGCCGGAGTCGGTGGATCGCTTGTTTGGGACGGTGGCTCCTCGGTATGCGGAGCGCAATGGTGGGTACACCCGCATTGTGCGCACCGGGCAGCGTCAGGGCGATGCGGCCGAGACCGCGTTTCTTGAGTTGCTGGGTGCCGAGCAGGAGCTGAACGAGAAAGCGCAGAAGCGTGCCGAGATTCGTCGCAAGCGCCAGGAAGAGTTTCAGCGCCAGCTTGACGAGCAGAATGCAGCGGAAGGCGGCGGCGAGGCCTCCTCGCAGTCGTAGTCGAGGCTTGTTGCCGTTCGTAGTTGAGGCTTCGACGTAGCCGTAATCGAGGCTTCATCGCCCTCCTTGGTCAGGCCTTGTTGCCGTTGGCAGTTGTTGGGATTGCGGTTTGACGGGCGCACCTTGCGGGGTGCGCCTGTTCAGTTTGCGGCGGTGAGGTGCTGGCTGCCTATCCTTCAAGGGACGTCGGCAGCTTCGGTGCGGTGCTGGCAATACGGCTGGCACTTAGCGTGCGGGCGTAGATCTCTGAATAGGTGATGATGCGGTCGCGGCCGGCAGATTTGGCGGCGTACAGGGCCTCATCGGCGAGGGTGAGCAGACGGTTTGCGTCTGGGGTAGCCGGGCCCAGGGTGCTGAGACCGATGCTGAGGGTGACGGGCGCCAGCGGCCATGGGTAGCCGCGGACGGCATGGATGAGGCGGTTGGCAAGCGCGAGCCCGCCCGCTTCGTCGGTCTCCTCGAGAAGGATCACAAACTCTTCCCCGCCGATACGGGCGAGCAGGTCGGTCGACCGGAGCTGTTCCTTGAGACAATGCGCAAGGAGCCGCAGCACGGAGTCTCCGTGAGTGTGCCCGAACCGGTCGTTGTGCATCTTGAAGTGATCGACATCGAGGATGAGCAGCGAGAGCGACTTTGCGTTGCGACGCGCCTTTTGGAAGACCAAGCGAAGCTGTTCGTCGAGCACGCGCCGATTGGAGAGCCCTGTGAGCGAGTCGACCGAGGCCAATTGCCGCAGTTGCCGGTTGGCCATTTCGAGCTCGCTGCGGGAGCGCTGAAGCTCAGCTTCTCTTTGCAACTCTTCCGTGACGTCGAGGGAGATGCCGCCGAGCAGTGCTTCCCCGTCCGCGCCGGTGCAGGGGAATTTGTACGAGCGCCAGGTGGAGGTGGCACCATTGGGGTTGAGCGTCGGTTCGTCGCTGGTGACCAGGCTGCCAGTGTGCAGGACTTCGAGGTCGTGCTGGCGGTAGAGCTGAGCGAGCTCACGCGGCCAAAGATCGTCATCGGTCTTGTTGATCATGAAGGTGCGGGAAACGTCGAAGTGTTCCGCCACTTTGCGGTTGTAGTAAAGCATGTGACCGTCGACGTCTTTGAGGTAGGCCATGAAGGGGCCGCTATCCATGAAGGTTTGGAAGCGCTGTTCGCTAAGGGCGAAGCGCGCCGACGCGGCTTCGGCGCGGGCGAGGGCCTGTTCGAGTTCCCGGAGCTTCACGCGAAGCTCGAAACGCGCGGTGACCTGGCTGGCGAGGACGCGGAGGGCGTTGCGCTGTTCCGGGGTGAGGGTGCGGGGAACCTGATCGATCACACAAAGGGCGCCCACCGGAAAGCCGCCCGGATCGGTGACGGGCACCCCGGCATAGAAGCGGACGGCCGGGCCGGCGGCAACGAGGGGATTGTCCGCAAAGCGAGAATCCAAACTCAGATCATCGACGTGTAAAAGGCCTGTCTGGCGAATGGTGTGGTCGCAGAAGCCGATCTCACGGGGGACACTGCGCACTTCAATGCCGGTGGCGGCCTTGGCCCAAAGCCGGTCGGAGTCCAGCAGCGAGATCATGCTGATGGGCGTGCCGCAGATGGCTGCCGCCAGGCGCACAAGCTCGTCGAACTCGGGTTCGGGCTCCGTGTCTAACAGATTGAGGCTGTGCAGCGCCTCGAGGCGTTGCTGTTCATTCAGTTCGGTCGCGACATGCTGCATGGTCCGTTCAATCTCCACCGTAATCTTTCTCTTGTATCGGCAAAACGTGTGCGAACTTGAGGGTTTCTGTATGGCGAAGAGGATGTAGGGATCGCGCTACACTGAGGAGACCAGCTATGCCGATTGTCCAGCTACAACACATCCGTAAGGTGTATGACACGAAGGTTGCAGTGGAGGACCTCTCCCTGGCAATTGAGCCGGGCACGATGTTCGGATTGTTGGGGCCGAACGGGTCAGGGAAGACGAGCACCATTCGCATGATGATCGGGATGACGGTGCCCGACTCCGGGACGGTGGAGCTGTTTGGGAAGCCGTTCGACCGTGCCGCGCTGCACCGCATTGGGTATCTGCCGGAAGAGCGTGGGCTGTACAAAAAGATGAATGTGACCGAGCAGCTGATCTTTTTGGGGCGGCTGCATGGGCTAGATGAGACGACGGCGCGGTCGCGGTCGTTGAAGTGGGCCGAACGCATGCAGATTACCGAGGCGCTTCCGAAGAAGACAGAAGAGCTGTCCAAGGGCATGCAGCAGAAGATCCAGTTCATCGCGGCACTACTGCATGAGCCTGAGCTGATCATTATGGACGAGCCGTTCAGCGGATTGGACCCGGTGAATGCGGAGCTGCTGCAGGACACGCTGGTGGAACTACGGCGCGAAGGCAAGGCGATCCTATTTTCCACGCACCGGATGGACCAGGTGGAGAAGCTTTGCGATGCGATCGCCATCATCTACCAGGGCAAGCTGGTGCTGGAAGGCACGATGCGGGATGTGAAGGGGCGTTATCCCCGCAACCGGGTGCAGATGGTGTTTCGCGGGCCGGACCGCTTTCTGCAGCATCCTGGAGTGGCGGAGGCGAAGAACTACGCGGGGATCGCGGAGATCACGTTGCATTCCCCGGAGCAGGCCCAGTCGCTGTTGGCAGAGGCAGTGGCGCAGGGGGTGGAAGTGACGCGGTTTGAGGTGGTGGAGCCGACGTTGGAGGAGATTTTCATCGAGACGGTGAAGGGAACGCCGGAGTACGCCTCCGCGGGAGGTTTGGTGCATGCCTAGTTCACTGACCAACGTGCTGTTGATTGCGCGCCGGGAATACCTGGAGCGGGTGCGCGCCAAGAGTTTCCTTGTGATGACTTTGCTGATCCCGACGCTGCTGGGCGGCGTTCTCTACTTCATGGGGATGATGACGCGCAGTATGGGATCCGGGCAGCACATTGCCGTGGTGACCAGCGATGCGCAGTTCGCGGCAGATCTACGAACGGAGATGGACCCTGGGCCGACGGCGCCCAAGCCTGTGGTGGATGTGTATTCTCCGCTGGAGCCGGGCATCCGGGAGCGACTGGATCGCGAGATGAAGAGCAAAGGCTCAACGCTTGACGGCTATCTTTCGGTGGCTCCCGGCGTCGGGGCGGGCGAGCGGCCGAAGTTCGAATGGGTCCCGAAGGTGCAATCGGACGTGATCACGCGTGGGCGGGTGGCCGACGCGGCGCGGACCGCGCTTACGCGGGAGCAGCTGACCAAATCGGGTATGGCGCCCGCGCAGGTGGATTCATTGCTGAAGCCGGTCGAGCTGGCGGCGGCGGGGGGCAAAGGCGACCATGCGGGTGCGGCGGTTGCGAGCGCCTATGGCATGTACTTTTTGATGTATTTCGTCATTCTGTTCTACGGGATGAATGTGGCGCGGTCGATCATCGAGGAGAAGACGTCGCGAGTCTTTGAGGTGTTGCTGGCGACGATCAAGCCTTCGGAGATGCTGGCGGGCAAGGTGATCGGTGTAGGCGCCGTGGGCCTGACACAGGTCGGGATCTGGCTTGCCCTGGCGATCGGAGCGGTGAAGTTTGGGACGATGGGCGCTGACGTCCATGTGCTCCCAAGCCCCGGACAGGCTGTCCTGTTTGTGGTGTTCTTTCTGTTGGGCTACCTGCTGTACTCGTCGGTGGCTGCTGCGCTTGGCGCAATGACAAACAGTGAGCAGGAGCTGCAGCAGATGCAGATCTTCCTGATGCTGCCGCTGATCGTGAGTTCTCTGGTGATCTGGATCGTGATCACGAATCCGGACGGACCGATCTCGAAGGGCTTCTCTTTTTTTCCGTTTACGACGCCCCTCATCATGTACTCGAGGGTCATCGTAGGGCATCCGGGAGTGTTGCAGGTTGCGGGTTCAATTCTGATTCTTGTTGCGACGATCACCATCGTACTGTGGCTGGCAAGCCGCATTTACCGGGTGGGCGTGCTGATGTATGGCAAGAAGCCCAACCTGCCGGAGATCATGCGCTGGCTGCGGTATAGCTAGCGGCTGACGGCCGGCATGGAGATCGACCTCGAGCACGTCGGCAACGGGGCATTGGCGGAGAGAACGGCGCTGTGGGCCGAGGTGTGCGTGGTTGGCGCCGGGATTGCGGGGCTGGTGCTGGCGCAGCGGCTGGTGGAGCATGGCGTCGATGTGATGCTGCTGGAGGCGGGCGGACGGCAGCCTGCGGCGGGGCAGATCGAGGCCGGTGATGCCGTGAGCGCGCTTGGCGGCACGTCCTTGGTGTGGGGCGGCCAACTGCTTGCGGTGCAGGATGCGGAAGGCTGGCCGGTGTCTGCGGCGGAGCTGGCCCGGTACTACCCCGAGATTGAAACCTTGTTGGGCGTGGATGCGCTGCCGTATGAGGCTCGGCCGTTTTTTTATGGGCTAGGCGTACCGGTGCCGTATGGCGTTGAGCTATCTCCGGGGTGGATGG
>CAXTRU010000091.1:7919-10801 GCA_964246665.1 uncultured Acidobacteriaceae bacterium | reverse complement strand
CCTAAAGTCCTACTCGCGAACCAACATCGTCGCAGCAAAACGTGCCACGCTGCGCATCGTCAACAAGGATCAGGAGGTTGACTTCTATTACAGGGTAGAGGACGCCGCCAACGCAGGGAAGTGGGTTCACCTTCGCGACACGCTGGACGTGACGTCGTATCAGCAGAACGCGCTCGGTGGCTTTCTCGATCTCCGTCCCGCGCTGTACGCTTGCGGCACGGGGTCTGCGACATTTCGCAACTGGAGCTACACGCCACGGGCGCTCTCGCCCTTGTAGGCAAGTCTTCGTGCAAGAGCGGCGGGCCGCGACAGCCTGCAAGAGCCCTCGCAAGGGAACCAGGGCTTGGCCGCGTGCTTGCAGCCAAGCCAGCTGGGTCAGGCAGGCAGCTGTTGAAGCTGCCTGCCTGGTTCGCTTGGCGCAAAGCCTCGCAGCGTTGGTAATTTACTCGGCGCCTGAGGCCGCCTTTGAGGCACTTGCAACGTAGTCGCTTGGCCGGGCGCCACGGACCGGTAAGACGTCATACAGGGGCTGCACCGGCTTGGCTTCAACCGGCTGGTTTGCGACGGAGATCGCCAAAATGCGGATGTTGCTGTTTTGCGGCAGCGTGATGGCACTTGCGCCGGAGGGCAGATCGAGGCCGTACGCAAACAGGTAGGAGTAGCTGTAGGTGACGTTCTTGCCGGTTGCGTCATGGTAATGATCCGCATACCAGGCCAGGTCATCGCGCTTGATGAAGCCGGGCTTGATCCCGGTCATTTTGCCGTAGTGATCGTGCGACGTGTCGGCTGGGCTCCAGGTACGGTCGTCCCACTGACCGACGAACCCCTCCCAGTCCTGAATGGTGAGATCGGACTTGTTTCCACCGACGGTGAAGGTGCCCTTCTGATCGCCGTTCGCGGAAGCCGCGAGGATGTAGACGCGGTTGTAGTCCCCCTTCGGTAAAGCGATCCGCTGGCCCTTGGCCACCAGCGCATCGGGCGTCCCTGCCTTCGCAGGCGCCAGTTGAAAGCGGACGTCGTTGAACGCGATCTCGCTGGGCAGCATCTCCGCGGGCAGGGTGTCTCCCTTGCCGTCAAAGCCGCCGCTCGCCGGATTTCCGGTGCTGCTGGCAATCGCGAGATCATACGGCAGCGTAACCGGCGCGGAGCGAACCGGCGGCGCCGAGGCCGTGGCTGCACCCAGTTTGAGGGCGAAGGTGCGGGGCTGGTAGGCGGTGAACGACGTCACCAGTTCGCCCGCAGTCAGCTGCGCGTCGCCGACGGGTTGCTCCTGTCCGTTGACCTCGCGAGCCGCTGTGATCGGGGCCGCAAACGAGACGTGCACATCCGGTTGCGCCTTGCCGTCGAGTTCCACAAGGCGAACGATGATCTCGTCGCCTTCCTCCGCTTTTTTCACGGCCAGCACGCGGACGCGTGGGTTGTTGACCTTGAGCAGCGAGAACTGCTTGCCCAGGGCTCCCGTATGCGGAGCCGCCTCAAACGCAATCAGCGGAGCATTCAAGCGCTGTCCCTGCCAGTCTGTTTGTGCGCTGCGCCAATCACCGCTGTGGCCGGTCACACCGTAGAGGAACTCGTGGTGCCCGAGGTCCTGCGTCGCCTGGTCCGGATACCCGCCCTTAACGCCCGGTGTGCGAATCAACGTCAGCCGCAAGGTATGGTCATCCGGCTTGTCCGAGCCGTTCTTGGCGTCGGTCAACACGGTGGCCCCGAACTGCTCACTCATGTCCGTCAGGTCGATCCATTGGTGCGAGGGCACCTCGAACTTCTTCGGATCTGCGGTGGGCCGCCGGATGGTGCCGATGTCCCAGTTGTAGGTGGCCATCTCGTTCGACGCAACCAGCGGGAAGGTCGCTTTCAGGTTGCGCTCACGCGTGTTCCAATCGACGACGTTGGCGAACTCAACGCGCTTGCCTGCATCGCCGGCCGAAAGGCGAACCGTTTGCACAAAGCGAGAGCCCGCGGTTTCACGGGTGATTTCGACCGCTACACGAGCCGGACCGTCCTCAACGACCCGCATCTTGGCCGGACCGGAGACGTACTCCTTGGGCGCGGCTTGCTCCTGGGTCCAATCCATGTTCCAGGCAGGCCACTGCTGTGGGTTGTCATAGGAAAGCGCGAGCCGTGCGGGGCTTCGCAGAAGTTCCCGATTCGCTTTCTTGTCGAAGATGCTGGCGACATCGCCATCCCCGTTCAGGGTCACGCGGTAGAACTCATTTTCGAGTTCGTTCTGCGTGACGCGCAGGCTGGAAGCGCTCTCGTCATTGTGGTTGGCCGGTTCCACATCGTAGACCGCGTAGCCGACCGAAGGCACGTTGGCCGCGAACACGACATTACCGTGGGAGATCTGGGCGGGCACCGCGACCCCGTCGGGTCCGGTGACCCGTACCGCTTTCGGCGTCTTGCCGTGAAAGTCGATCGAGGCTTCCACGAGATCCTGCCGTGGAATATTCAACTCGTTGAAGACCACGACGGGTGTTCCATGGGCCTGGGTGTCCAGGGCCTGCGTCACCGAAGCGGTCGCGCTCTTGAGCACATCCGCAAACTGGTTCATCGCGATGACATCGTCGTTCCAGGCGAACTCATACGCACGTGGCGTCGCGGTTCCGGCGGCCAGATCGTGGAAGTGCGCTGCCATGGCCAGGGTCCACGCATCGTTGAGCCGCTGTTGCGGGTACGTTCGCCCACCCAGCCACTGGGCCGCGATGGAGCTCTTCTCGGCTGCATCTGCGAGCAGCTCTTCCTTGCGGATCCACCGCTTCTGGTACGCCTGTGACGTCAACGAGCCGGCGGAGTGGTTGGTCAGCTCAAGCTCTCCGGTGTAGCGGGGCAACGCTGCGGCCTCCACCGGGGTGATGTCCTTGAACATCTGATCGGCGTTAGCC
>CAXTRU010000091.1:0-7909 GCA_964246665.1 uncultured Acidobacteriaceae bacterium | reverse complement strand
GCACGGGACCCTGGCCGACGGACACGACAGGCCAGGCCGGCTGTGCGCCACGGTAGGGCACCGCGTTGGGCGGCGGCATGTCGACCGAGCCCTTGGTGATGATCGCTTCGAGCCGCTTGACGGTCTCTTCCGAGGGCGCGCCGCCGATATCGCCCGTGCCGAAGTAGTGGTAATCGGCTAACAGCCCGGTGATCTTGCCGTTGTTCATCACGCGCGCTGCCCAGTCCTCTTGAAAGCGCTGCTGCTGTTGATCCTGTTGCTCGTGCTCCAGCGCCGTCCGCTCGTTGCGCAGCGAGGCGTAGGTCTGCAACGTCTGTTCATCGGGGCGCTGGCTGTTCCCGGAGCCTTCTACCTTGGGACGCATGGCGGCAAGGCGCTGCTGCACGTCAGCAAGGGCCGGGTCAGGCGGGACCGGCGGCAACGGCGCGCTGAGATCGGTGGTGATTCTGCTGCCGTACCCTCCGGGGTTCATCGCGGAAAGCACGCTGGATCCGTCCGGCCCCACCCAAATACCCACATTGAACGGGGTGCCTTCGAGCGTTTTCTCCAAAGACTCAGGGCCGCCCACATTGGCCGAGGAGCCCCAGGTGAGCTTCTGCGTTGAAAAGCCCTTAACGCCGGAGTGGGCCAGGATGCTCGGTAACGACGACGGAAAGCCGAAGCAGTCCGGCAACATGAACTCCTCACTCGCCTTGCCGAAGTTCTTACGAAACCAGGCATTGCCGTACAGCACCTGGCGAATGATGGCCTCCGCGTTGGGCGCATTCACGTCGCCCTCTTCCATGGAGGAGCCTGCGGGAAACCACCGGCCTTGCGCAACATACTGCTTCACGCGAGCGAAGTCCTCGGGGAAGTACTCCTGCATGAGCCGGTACCGGTTCGCTCCGCTGAAGTTGAAGACGTAGTGAGGGTACTTTTCAAACAGGCCGAAGTTGTCATGCATGGTCCGGCGCAGGTACTCGTCGATCACCTGCGGGTACTCCCATCGCCACTCTGTATCGAGGTGCGCGTACCCGACCGCATACAAGGTGGGCTGTTTGCTGAGATCGGGCTGGCCGGCCGTTGGCGCCTGGGCGGGCGCGGCGGTGAAGGCAAGCGAAAGCGTCAGAGCCGGAACAAGGCGCGTGCGTGAGAAGGGCATACAGTCTCCATGGTAGGGCAGAGGTTCTAGGGAATCGGCTATGCGCCGCGGTACTCAACGCGAGCTTCGTTGCCCTTCGACGTGCGCCTTCCGGGAGAAGGTCAGGAGAGCGTGTGAAGCGCCCGGCTTGCGAGTCGGACGGGAGGCGTCCGCGCTTCGGAGACGAGATTGCAGGGGCACTCCAGGCAGCAATGGTAGCGGTTCCATAACGGTAGACGCATTCTGATCTGCAGGGCGGGCGACTGTCAATATTTTTGCATTGAAACCGCAGCCGCAAGCCCCTCTTCGCGCATGTTTTGGTGCAAGATGGGTGTGTGCCCCGCTCACGGAAAAGCTCCCCTCTGACCTTTTGCTTTGGCGTTGTTTTTGCATTGTTGTGCAGTGCAACGGTGCTCTCGCAGGAGGCAAAGCCAACACAAACGCCGGAGCAGAAGGTACGCGCCGCGGAACGCACTCTCGCCTCGACCTATGACCCGAATACAGGCCTCTTCCACGGAACAGGTTGGTGGAACTCAGCCAACGGGATCACTGTACTGGTGGATGCCAGCCGTGACCTAAACACCCGCGACTTCGACGGCATGATCAGCGGCACCTTTGACGCGGCGCAGCATAAGTCGCCGGGTTTTCTGAACGAGTTCTATGACGACGAAGGCTGGTGGGCGCTGGCCTGGGTGGATGCCTTTGAGCTTCGCCATGAGGCGCGCTACCTGAAGATGGCTCAGTCCATCTTTACCGACATGAGTGGGGGATGGTCGGACACCTGCGGCGGCGGGATCTGGTGGAAGAAGAACGAGCGCTACAAGAATGCCATTGCCAATGAGCTCTTCTTCTCTGTTGCCGTGCAGCTGGCCGAGATCACCAAAGGCAAGACGCGGGCCCAGTATCTTGACTGGGCGAAGAGGGAGGAGCGGTGGTTTCTTTCCTCGGGCATGATCAATGCGGATTCGCTCGTCAACGATGGTCTCGATGCGAGCTGCAAGAACAACGGACGGACGCCGTGGACCTACAACCAGGGCGTGCTGCTGACCGCTTTGGCGGGGATGCATCAGTTGACCGGAGATCAAGCCGCCCTGGATACGGCGAACAAGATTACGGCGGCGGTGAGCGCGCATCTGACCGACGAGAAGGGCGTGTTGCACGACAGCTGCGAGCCAAAGTGTGGCGAAGACGGCGTGCAGTTCAAAGGCATCCTGGTGCGCAACCTGGCTTCGCTCTACAAGAGCGCGCCATCGGAGCCGATCCGAAACCTGATCATCGTCAATGCCGATGCTGTGTGGGAACAGGCGCGTACCGAGGACAACCGCTTTTCTATCGTGTGGTCCGGGCCGCCCGAGGATAGCGGGACCGGCGCACTCATCTCCGCGATGGATGCCCTGACGGCCGCCGCGTCGCTGCAAGCCGGACAGAAATGATGGCCTCGCAAAGCAGGGCACAGGTTCGCCTTGTTGGCATGGGGTCCTTCGTAGTCCTTCAGCGACGCGCAATGAAAGGTTTTGGGTCAAACCACACGATGAAGTCCACCCCACGCAAACTCCAAACGATCGTACTTACGGGTGTGGTGTCCTTGGCGGGGCTTCACATGGCCTCCGCTCAAACGCGCGCGTCTTCGCCGGGCACCCACAACGTCCTTCACTCGCTGGGGCAGAGCAGTAATCCAAGTGCTGAACAGCAACGGGGGACCGCCGGTGCCGATCGCGTTCCGGTCGTCACTGTGGGTCCTCCGGTCGCTCCGGGTGTGTTTCATCTTGTGATCAGCAAGTTGGCCGACGGAACGAGGCCGCCCTCGAGCCCCTTCGTCGTCGCACCCGGCGAGTCGGTCCCGCCGCCCTCCGGCAAGCACGTTGCCGGCGACCTGACTGGGCAGCCCGGAAACACGTCGAAGCCGCTGGTGCTGCGGTCGCCGGAAGGCAAGACCTTGCTCACCTTGCAGACGGTCGCATCGAATGGCGGTTCGATCACCTTCACCTTTGCGCATGATGCGGCGGATCGCTTCTACGGCAACGGCAATGAGAGTGAGAACCATGCCGGGCCGTTGTTGCACACCTCCGGCAAGCAGGTCGTCAACAATGGGACAACCTGTGTTCCGTTCATCTGGTCGCCATCCGGGTATGGCCTGTTTGTGGCCAACGACATCAGCGACGTCAACCGCCACATCACCTGGACCGATGCGCAGGGAACCTTGACCTGGACTGTTCCCGAAGGCTTTGCGGATGTGTACCTGATGGCAGCCAACGACGGTGCGGGCGTGCTCGGCCAGTACGCGCGTCTCACGGGCTCGGCGCCGATTCCGCCCCGTTGGACCTTTGGCTTTTTGCTGAGCCGATGGGGCTACAAGGACGCGGCGGATGTTCAGGACAAGTGGCAGCAATTTCGAGATCGCAAAATTCCGGTGGACGCCTTTATCTATGACTATGACTGGTTCGTGAAGGACTGGCAGTTCAATCCGGCAACGTTTCCCGATCCGGCTGCGGACCTTGCCAAGATGCACGCGATGCATCTGCACTTCGCGGGTATCCGCAAGCCGCGGGTGGAGGGCGACCATGCCGCCTATGCCAAGGCGCAGGGATGGTTGATTCCGGCGCCCTTCGGGGCGGACCTCCGTTTCAACGTGCCGGCCGCGCGTACCTGGTGGTGGGATCATCAGCGGCCGTTGCTGCAGGCCGGCGTGGATGGCTGGTGGAACGACGAGGCGGAGCAGGCCTATGACGAGTTCTTCTACATGTCGCAGCAGCAATACCTGGGTGGGCGCGCTGTCAGTTCCAAGCGGCATTGGTCCATTGACCGAGCTTTCGCCCCCGGCTTGCAGCACTACGGCGCCGCGGCGTGGACCGGCGACATCGACGCAACCTGGGACGCTTTCAGCGAGCAGCCGGGGACGCTGCTGAACTGGAGCATGGCGGGTATGCCCTATGTGTCGCACGACACAGGCGGTTTTCAAAGTACACCCACGCCCGAGCTGTACACACGTTGGATGGAAGAGGCAGTGTTCATTCCGATCATGCGGTCGCACGGCACCCGTGATTCACCGCGATGGCCGTGGGCGTTCGGGGAGCAACAGCTCGCGGCGATGACGAAGGCGATCGACCTGCGCTATCGGTTGATTCCGTACCTCTACACGCTTGCGGAGACGGCGTATCGCACCGGGGTGCCGCTGATGCGGCCTTTGCTTCTCCAGTTCCCAAACGACCAGGCGACCTGGTCGATGAACGATGAGTGGATGTTGGGCGAGGGCGTTCTTGCGGCTCCTGTGTTGACCAAGGGCGGGGCACGCAAGGTGTATCTGCCGGCGGGCGGCTGGTTCGACGGCAACACGGGCAAAGCAATCGCCGGTGCGCAGACGCTTGATCTGAGCCCCGTTCCGCTCGATGTGATCCCGTTCTATGTGCGTGCGGGCACCATTCTGCCGATGGGCCCTGTGACGCAGTCCACCGCGGATGCGGAAGATCCGCTCGAGGTGCGCATCTACCCTGGCGCGGACGCCGCATTCACGTTGTATGAGGACGATGGCGAAAGTTACGCCTATGAAAAAGGAGCTTCCGCCCGCATCCCGATGCAGTGGAACGACCGCAAACGGGTTCTGACGGTCGGGGGTCGACAAGGGCAATACCCCGGGATGCTGACCACCCGGCACCTGCTGATCACGTTGCCGGGCGGCACAGCGAAGCAGGTGACCTACAACGGAAGCAAACTCACGGTACGGGGCTTGGGCCGTTAAAGCGTGCAAAGAGGACGCCTCATGATTCGCTTCGCCCGTTGTGCTGCCTTGTTGATCCTTCTCATCGCTGTGGCAGCAAGGGCCGCAGAGACGGAGACGCAGTACCTTTCCGGCCTGGGCAAGGATGACCCGGTGTCGTGGCAGATCCTGTGCGACAACGGACGAAACGCGCATCAGTGGTCCACCATCGGCGTCCCGTCGAACTGGGAGCTGCAAGGCTTTGGCACATACACCTACGGCAGGGTCACCCCGTCTGGGGGCTGGCCTCGCGTTCACTGCAGCTACAAGCGGTCGTTCACCACACCCGCGACTTGGCGGAACAAGGCCGTTCTTGTTCACTTTGAAGGGGTGATGACCGACACGCGGGTCAGCATCAACGGGCAGTCCGCCGGCCCCATGCACCAGGGTGGCTACTACGCGTTTGAGTACGAGATCACCCGGCTGCTGAAGCCTGCGGGCGAGCCCAACGAGATCGTGGTGGACGTGGACGATGAATCCAGCAATGAGTCCGTCAATCACGCCGAGCGGCGAGGGGACTTTTGGAACTACGGCGGCATCTTTCGGCCGGTGTCGTTGCGGGCTGTTCCGAAGACCTACATCCGTCATCTGGCCATCAACGCCACATCACAGGGAGCTCTCGACGTCAGCGTTGCGGTGGCCGACCTGCGCGGCGCATCGACGGCTTCGCCAGCCACTGTGGACATGCGGGTTCTCACTTTGCAGGGCAAGCCTGTCGGGGATCGTGTCGCAGCGAAGAACGTGGCCCTGCAGGATGACGTGCATCTTGCCGCAAGGATCGCCGACCCTCTGCTGTGGAGTGCCGAGACGCCGAACCTGTACCAGCTTGAGGTACGACTGAAGATCGGTTCGGCCGTGGTGCATACGGTTCGCCAGCGGTTTGGTTTTCGCACCATTGAACTGCGTCCCGGACAAGGCCTTTTCGTTAACGGAAAGCGAGTGTTTCTGAAGGGTGTCGACCGCCACTCGTTCTGGCCCGACTCCGGCAGAACGCTCTCCGAACAGGTGTCCCGGGACGATATCGACGTCATCAAGGACCTGAACGGCAATGCCGTGCGCTCCAGCCACTATCCGCCGGACAGTCATTTCCTCGATGCCTGCGATGAGCTCGGTGTCTACGTGTTGGATGAGCTGGCCGGGTGGCAGGCCCACTATGACACCGAGATCGGCAAAAAGCTCGTGAGGGAGATGGTGGACCACGATGTGAACCATCCGTCGATTCTGTTTTGGGACAACGGAAACGAGGGCGGCTTCAACCTCGACCTCGACGGCGAGTACGCCCGCTATGACCCGCAAAAGCGCACGGTGCTGCACCCGTGGGCTGCGTACCCACCGGGCATCGCCGACACCAAGCACTACCCGAACTACGAGACCTTGCAGCAAAAGCTTGCTCAGGACCCTGTTCTGTTGCCGACGGAGATGCTGCACGGTCTCTACGACGGCGGCGCGGGCGCCGGCATGCAGGACTACTGGCAAGCCATCGTCGCCAGCAAAGCGGGCGGTGGCGGTTTTATCTGGTCGTTTGTGGATGAAGATGTGAAGCGCGTCGACAAGGGCGGGATCCTCGACTCGCAGGGCAACTTCGCGCCGGACGGCATCGTGGGTCCGTACCGGGAGCGCGAACCGAGCTTCGCCACGGTGAAGCAGCTGTGGTCGCCGATCCTTGTCACACCGGCTGACGGAGATTCGCAGGCGTATACCGTCACGAACCGGTACGCCTTCACCGACGCCGACCGGTGCACGTATGAATGGCAGCGCATCGCGTTTCGCCGGCCCAGCGACGCCGGCTCCGGCTCCGTCGTGCTAGCCACGCGCACGGATCATGGACGCGCGTTGGCGCCGGGAGCCTCGGCAAGTTGGGCTGGGTGGGGACCGCCCACTTCCGATGCCCAGGGGCGTGGCGGACAGACCGCGGATGCAACTCGGCTCATCATTCGGGATGCGGGCGGCCGCGTGATCCAGACCTATGTCTGGCCGTTGCGTGAAGGGGATCGCCGGTTTGATGAGGATGGATCGGCAGCGGAGAAGGGCAAGGTCACGGCAACCGAGACAGCCGACCTCCTCACGGCCACGGCGGGGGACATCTCTGTGCAAGTCAGCAAGGCCACGGGACTGCTCACCTCCGTGATGCGCGGGGTAAACCGCTTTTCGCTGGCCAATGGACCTCGCGTGGTGGCGATGGGACCGCGAAGTGTTGTGCGAGGGCAGATGCAGTCCCCTTCGCCGTCGGCCCTTGCACCCGCTTCCAGGTTGACCTCGATCCATCAGGAGAACGACGGGGACGACCTCGTGATCACGGCTGCCTTTGAGGGGCCGATGAGGTCGCTCACCTATCGCTTAAAGCCCAACGGGTGGTTCTCCATCGACTATGCCTATGCTATGACCGGACCTCAGGAGTACTTTGGCATTGGCTTCGACTATCCCGAGACGCAGGTGCACGGCATGCGCTTTCTTGGCGAAGGGCCTGCGCCGGTGTACAAGGATCGCCTGGCCGGCGGCGTTCTGGATGTGTGGGACAGGCGCTATAACGACACGATGGTTGGGAACCCGGATGACCTCAAGCCCGGCGAACACTTCGACTACCCCATCTTCAAGGGTTTCTACGCCGGCGTACATTGGCTGCAACTCAACACCACGGAAGGTGCGATCACGGCCGTCATCGGTCAAGGGGAGGGCTCTCCGGGGTATGTGCAGATGTTCACGCCGAAGACGCCTGCCCCGAAGTTGTTGGGTCAGGTAGCAGTTCCTTTTCCGGCAGCCAGCATCTCGTTCTTGCACGCCATTCCGGCCATCGGCAACAAGTTTGGCGGCCCGCAAACGATGGGACCCATGGGCCAGCCTGCGGTGGCGGCGGGGGAGTACAAGGGCCACATCAGCTTGTACTTCGGCAGGCTGCCCGCCCAATGAAATCGGTCAGTTTGTGGGCATGACACCGGTACCATCTTCCAGTACGCTGGAGTCTGGAAACGATATGCCCTTGCTGATGCGTAAAACATGGTGCTGGAAGTTGCAGCGTAGGTCCTCTTGTGTGCGAG
>CAXTRU010000090.1:1749-10837 GCA_964246665.1 uncultured Acidobacteriaceae bacterium | reverse complement strand
TCATCGACCAACGCACCAACCACCAATGCGAACACCAGCGCCGCCAACCAGAGCGCACAGCGGACCGGCGGTGTGGAAGGCATCACCGTTGCCGAGCTGCCGACGCAATTTCAGCAGCTGGTGGCGACGTCTACGGATCGCATCCTGCCCATCTTCGGGGCGTCTCTGTTCAACAATGTCCCGAGCACGTTCGCCCCGGTGAACGACCTGCCGGTCGATGCGTCGTACGTTATCGGTCCGGGCGACAACCTGGTGATCCAGACCGTCGGGCAGGTCACGCTGCAGTACAACCTGACGGTCGACCGGACCGGCGCCATCAATGTGCCCAACCTTGGCCCCGTGCATGTGGCGGGTGTGCCGTTTGGGCAGCTGACCCCATACCTGACCCAGCAGTTTTCGCGGCTGTACCGCGGCTTCACCCTGACGGTGAACATCGGGTCGCTGCGATCGATCCAGGTATTCGTGGTGGGCGAGGCGCGGCGTCCGGGCAGCTACTCCATCAGCTCGCTGAGCACGTTGCTGAACGCGGTGTTTGCCTCGGGCGGCCCTGCCAACGACGGTTCGCTCCGCAACATCCAGGTCAAGCGCGATGGCAAAACGATCGTGCACTTTGACCTGTACGACCTGCTGCTGCGCGGGGACAAGACCAATGATATCCGCCTCGCGTCCGGCGATGTCATCTTTATCCCGTTTGCCGGGCCGCAGATCGCGGTGGCGGGAAGCGTTAACACGCCTGCCATCTATGAGTTGAAAGGGCCCACCACGATCGACCAGGCCCTGCAATTAGCCGGCGGCGAGACGGCGGTGGCCTCCACCAGCTATGCCCGCCTGGAGCGCGTGTACGAGCACCAGATGCGCAGCGTGGAAGATATAAACCTGTCCACGCAGGGCTCGCAGGTGTTGAGCAATGGCGACATCCTGAGCATCTCCGCCATCATCGAGCGCTTCCGCAACGCCGTCACGCTGCGCGGCAACGTGGCCAACCCCGGACGGTATACCTGGCACGCGGGCATGCGGCTCAGCGACCTGTTTCCGGATAAGGCCGCGCTGATCACGCGCAACTACTGGAGCAAGCGCAATCAGCTTGGTCAAACGGTGCAGGATTACACGCCGCAGGGAACGGCCGCGCAGGTGGGTCAGGGCTCATTGCAGTTGAACGGCACGGCCGAACAGCGTGCCGCCGAGAACCCGGCCGCCAACACGGGAAGTACGAACGGCAGTAACGGCAGCGGGTCCAACGGCAACGGCAATGGCGACAACAACGGCAACGGCAACGGCAGTGGCTCGGGCAGCGGAACGGGGTCCGGCACGAGCCCCAATAACGGGTCGCGCCCGGCCGCGATCAGCCAGGCCGGGACTTCGGTAAGTTCCGCCCTGACAGGCACCAACAGCACCTTTCCCGCGCAGAACGACGTCGTGCTGAGCGCGCCGGACATTGACTGGAGCTACGCCGTGATCGAGCGGCTGAGCACCAAGGACCTGAAGACCTCGCTCATCCCGTTCAACCTTGGGCGGCTGGTCTTGGAAGGCGATGGATCGCAAAACTTCGAGCTTGAGCCGGGCGATGTGGTGACGGTCTTCTCGACCGCCGACATCCGGGTTCCCACCTCGCAGCAGACCCGCTATGTGCGGCTGGAGGGGGAGTTCCTGGCGCCGGGCGTGTATAGCGTGAAGCCCGGCGAAACCCTGCGCAGCCTGTTGACGCGGGCCGGCGGGTTTACCCCGGATGCGTACCTGTATGCCTCGCAGTTCACGCGGGAGTCGGTGCGCCGCGTGGAGGCACAGCGCCTGCGCGAGTACGCCGATCAGCTGGACGCGCAGATCTCCGCGGTGACGGCGAATAGCGTGGCACGGGCGATCTCGTCCGCAGACCAGGTGGCGGCAGGCGCATCCGCCGCGGATGCCCGCACGGCGGTGGCTCGCTTGCGGCAGGTGCAGCCGATTGGGCGCATCGTGCTTGACTTGCGGCCCAACAGCGCGGGTACGGAGAGCGTGCCGGACTTGCAACTGGAGGATGGCGATCGCTTCGTGGTTCCCCGCGTGCCTTCGTCGGTCACGGTGGAAGGCCAGGTGTACAACGCCAATGCGTTTGTGTTCGATCCGGGTCGCCGCATGCTGGATTACCTGCACCGCGCCGGTGGACCGGACCGCGAGGCCGACAAGCGGCGCGCCTTTATTCTGCGGGCGGACGGCTCGGTGGTCAGCGAGCAGTACAGCAATGTGAAGAAGGCGCCGGTGTTCCCCGGCGACACCATCGTTGTGCCGCCCATTCTGGACCGCCGTGCGATTTTCCAGCGCGTGGTGGATCTTACCGGGATCGTCAGCAGCTTCGGGCTGAGTGCCGCAACACTGTACCTCCTGGCGCGTCAATAACAGCGTGCCGCGGCGACGACGACCCGCGGCATGCTCCCTCTGTACACTTCGAGCAAAGGATTTCCGCGTTTCCCATGGTGAATGAACCCGACGTTCTGGAGCATCTGCACCGTACCGATCTGGAGACGGGCGAGCAGGGCGTCGATCTCGTCGCCGTGGTGGTGGCGCTGCTGTCGGAGTGGAAGCTGGCGCTGATTACCTTCGTGATCGTCACGTCGCTTGGCCTGTACTACGTCTCGACGCTGAAGCCTGAGTATGTGGCGCAGGCGACGTTTCTGCCCAAGGGCGGCAATACCGAGGCGGCCAGCCTGGCTTCGATCTTTCAGGCAAGTGGACCGGGCAACCTGTACCTTGGCCTGCTGCGCAGCCGAAGCGTTCAGGATGACGTGATCAAGCGCGCCGACCTGCTGAAGTACTATCGACTCTCCAGCTGGGAGACGGGCAGACTCGTCCTGGGAAGCCGAACGACCATGGCCCAGGGTCCTGACGGCATCATCAGTCTCACCGTTCGCGATGCCAGCGCGGAAAAGTCCGCCCAGATCGCCAATGCCTACCTCGACGGCCTGCAGGACCTTAGCGACAAGATGGCGCAGTCGCAGTCGGCGACCACGCGCAAGTTCTTTAACCGGCAACTGGATGAAGAACAGAAGGCGCTGGACGAGGCGGAAGACGAGTTTGCGGAGCACCAAATCCGCACCGGCCAGGTGGCGCCTGAGACGCAGGCGGCGGTGGGCATCGGCAATATTGCCAATCTGCAAGGGCAGATCACGGGGCTGGAAATTCAGATTTCCACGCTGTTGAAAAGTGAAAGCGAGGGCAACCCGGATGTCCAGCGATTGCGCGCGCAACTGGCTGCCCTGCGGGAACAGAAGCGCAAGCAGGAGATTGGGCAGGGGTTCAGTGGTGTGGGCGCGCCGATCTCGGCAGCGAAGATCCCCACCGCCAATCTTGACACCCAGCGCGCCCAGCGCGAGGTGCAGGGACATGCCGCGCGGGTAGCTGCGCTGAACGGGCAGTTCGGGGCGGCGCGGCTGGATGCCGAGTTTTCCCATGCCGCTTTTGAGGTGATCGATCCTGCAATTCCGCCGGAATTCCGGGCCTGGCCCCCGCGTGAACCCTACGAGTACGCTGCGATGGGCTTTGGTTTGGTGCTGGCGTTTGCGGCGGTCGTGTTGAGGCTGATTGCGCGCCGCATCCTGGGGACACCGGACTACCGCGTCATGTTCAGGCGGTTGCGTGGAGCGTTCTAGGCGACCCTTTCGAGTGCGGCGCTGGACGCGTGCCCAATCGCCCTTCGCCATGGCTGGGGCCGTCCTTCTGGTGATCTTTTTGGTCCTGCTGCCCAAGGGTGGATTCCGCCTGGGGCCGTTGCCGCTGACCTGGGGTTACCTCCTGCTGGGCATCATCACGCCGCCTGCATTTTTGGTGCGCTTCCTGCAACTGCCGTTGCGGTTCCCGCGCCGGGTACTGCTGGTTACGGCAATGCTGATTCCGTTTCAGCTGCTGTTTGTGTATGCCGGCAAGTTTTATGGCATCTCCAACCCGCCGTTTGCCTTCAGCACCTTTGTCGGTTTGTTTGTGCTGCCGTGGGTGTTTCTGTTGATCTACGGGCCGTTCTTCCCGCGGCTCGACGGCGAGCAACTGGCGCACTGGTTTTGTGGGTGCGTCTTTTATGCGGCGGCATGGGGCATCTTCCTATTCTTTTTGCACCCGGTGGCGCACCGCTTTATTGAGATCCCGTACCTGACAGTCAATGCGTCCGATTACGGTGAGCTGGAGAGCACCAAGAACATCGGCCGTGGCTTCTTCTTCAAACTGATCTCCACGTACAACAACGGCAACCTTTACGGCGTGGCGACGCTGCTTTTGTTGCCGCTGTACGAACGGTTGGAGCCTTCGCGATGGCGGCGCGGCACGTTGAAGGTGGCCCTGTTTTTAACCCTGTCCCGCAGCGTGTGGGTGGGGCTGATTCTTAGCGAACTACTGTCGCTGGTTGTCCAACTATTTCGACAGATCCCAACCTTCCCCATCCTGTTTCTCGGGGCCGCGCGACGCCGGCTGTTTGCTGTCGCTGCCATTGTCGGGTTCATCTTCTTTTCGGTGCTCTTCATCAGCTACCAGGGCGGTGGCTTGCAGTTTTTGCTCGATGCCACGGGCGGCAACCGCATCGGCCAGGTGTATGCCGCGGAAGGAAGTACCTTTCTTCCCTCGCATGCGCTGTACGGCTTTGCGGAGGTCCTGTACGCGTCGGCGGCACAATATTGGGGCATCACGGGTCTGTGGTCGTTTTCGCTCATCATGGCGAGTCCGCTCATTTTGCTGGCGGCCTACCCTGGCGTGATGGGTTCTCCCCTGCAGCGAGCGGCGCTGAAGGGGCTGATTTTGTACATCGTGATGGCGTGTTTTGACGGCGCGCTCGACTTCATCCCCGTGATGGCGTTTTACTGGTTTGTGTACGCGGTCTACCTGTATGGATGGCCCGGCGACCGGCCATTCGTCCTGGAGCGGAAAGCCAGGCGTCCGAGCCGCCGTTTCCGGTGGGCACAGCGCTTCCGGCTACCGAAGCAGCGGCGGCCTTCGTCTACATTGGCTGGCGTCTCGTAACGCGAGATCGCTCGCCATACCGCTGCATCTTGGAGTAGAGAGCAGGCATTGACGCGAACGCAACCCATTCTCGTGACCGGTGGTGCGGGCTTCATCGGGTCCAACTTTGTTTTGGAATGGCTGGCCGCGGAAGGGTCGCCCGTCGTCACGCTCGATGCGCTGACGTATGCCGGCAACCGAGCCAATCTCGAAGCTGTGATCGACGACCCACGGCATGTGTTCGTCCATGGCGACATCCGGGACACGGCGCTGGTCCAGCACCTGTTGCGAGAACACAGGCCGAGAGCCATTGTGCACTTTGCGGCGGAAACGCATGTGGACCGCTCCGTGCTGGATCCGAGCGTGTTCCTGTCGACCAACATCGAAGGCACGGCCGTGCTGCTGCAAGCTGCGCGAGCCTACGTGGACACCCTCAATGCTGAGAGCCGCACAGCATTCCGCTTTCTTCATGTGTCCACAGACGAGGTCTACGGGACGTTAACCCCGGACGCGCCTGCCTTCACAGAAACTACACCCTACGCGCCCAACAGCCCGTATGCGGCGTCGAAGGCGGCGAGTGACATGCTGGTGCGCGCGTGGCTCAACACCTACGGGCTGCCCGTTCTGATCACGAATTGCTCCAATAACTACGGTCCGTTTCAGTTCCCAGAAAAGCTGATTCCCTTGGTCGTTGCCCAGGCGCTCGCCGGCCGGGAGCTGCCCATTTATGGCGACGGTCAACAGGTGCGCGACTGGCTGTATGTTCGTGACCATACGGCGGCGGTGCGGCGCGTCTTGGCGCAGGGCAGGCCAGGGGAGACCTACAACATCGGTGGCAACAACCAGACGACAAATCTTGAGGTGGTGCAGACGATCTGCGCCTTGCTGGATGAGCTTCTGCCCGAGTCGCCGCACCACCCGCACGCGCAGCTGATCCGCTTTGTTGCGGACCGGCCGGGGCATGACCGCCGCTATGCCGTAAACACGATCAAGCTGCAGACCGAGCTGAGTTGGCGACCGGAGCACACCTTTGCCAAGGGCCTGCGTGCGACCGTCGGCTGGTATCTCGGGAACCAGGAGTGGGTGGAAGGCGTGCGCACGGGAGCGTATCGCGAGTGGATGACCCGCAACTACGCGGCGCGTCCGACGTTGTCGCCGGCCGAACCCGCGGCAGCCGGAGCGGGGCAAGGTGGTGACCGGTGAAGGGCATCATTCTTGCGGGAGGCTCTGGGACGCGGCTATACCCGACGACGCAGGCGATCAGCAAACAGCTGCTGCCGATCTACGACAAGCCGATGGTGTACTACCCGCTTTCGGCGCTGATGCTTTCGGGTATCCGCGAGGTGCTGGTGATCTCCACACCACAGGACACGCCGCGATTCCAGCAATTGTTGGGTACCGGCGAGCAGTGGGGCATGCGTCTCTCGTACGCTGTGCAGCCTGCGCCGGAAGGCCTGGCCCAGGCGCTCGTGATCGGCAAGGAGTTCCTCGCAGGGGACAGCTGCTGCCTTGTACTTGGCGACAACCTGTTCTATGGCGAAGCCTTTGCCGGCCTGCTGCGCCGCGCCGCCGCGCAGACCTCGGGTGCCACCGTGTTTGCGTACCCGGTCAACGACCCGGAACGGTATGGCGTGGTGGAGTTCGACAAGCAACGGTGCGTGATCTCGCTGGAAGAAAAGCCGGTGAAGCCGAAGTCGCGTTACGCGGTGACTGGGATCTACTTCTACGACGCGCAGGCGGTCAGCGTGGCGGAAGCCCTGAAGCCCTCGGCACGCAGTGAGCTGGAGATCACCGACGTGAACTCCTGGTACCTTGCCCGTGGCCTGCTGCGGACCGAGGTACTGGGCCGCGGTATGGCCTGGTTGGATACCGGCACGCATGACTCGCTGCTCGACGCTGCGAACTTCATCCAGACGATCGAGCACCGGCAGGGGTTGAAGGTGGCGTGCCCGGAGGAGATTGCGTTTCGTCTCGGCTACATCACCCCGACGCAGCTCGAGCAGCTCGCCGATGAGTTGGGCAGCAGCAGCTATGGGCTGTACCTGCGCCGGGTGCTCGCGGAGACGGTGTACTGATGCACGGCGCAAAGGAGCGCACGCCATGAGTTCGCCCTGGCAGGCAGCCCGCGCCGACGGATGGCCGCAACTGGCTGCCCGCTTGACCGGCGCTGCCCATCGGCGTCTGCGGGACCACCTGACGGCACGGCATTTGGGAGCTCCCGGGTTCCGCGCAGGCCGTGCGCCGCGGCTGCTCGGTTTGAGCCACATGCGCATCGGCGCTGATTTCAACGCGGGCGACGCGCTCTGGCTGGAGGCTGTGCTCGCCTACGCCGGCGATACCTTCGCGCCACAGCTGACGATCGGCGAACACGCGCGGCTTTCCGACAACGTGCACATCGGCTGCCTTGACCGGATCACGATCGGGGCACACCTGCTGTGCGGCAGCCGGGTGCTGATCAGCGACCATGCCCATGGGCGCTACCGTGGACCGGACGCGAGCGATCCGGCCGTTCCGCCCGCGCAGCGCCGTCTGCATTCGGCGGCGCCGGTGTTCATCGGAGAAAACGTATGGCTGGGCGACGGCGTAGCGGTGTTGGCCGGCGCGCATCTGGGGGATGGCTGCGTGATCGGCGCCAACTCGGTGGTCAGCGGGGTCATCCCGGCCAGGACCATCGCCGTGGGGGCACCGGCAAAGGTGATCCGGCGCTGGGACGAGTCGCAGCGCGCCTGGATTGACGCGGCGCAAGCCGAGCGGACCGGCCGGGAGGCCTAGTTGATAAACTAGCGCGGATGCTGAACTTGAACCCGGCGGCCCGCGTGTGACCCGAGCTGCCTGCACCATTGTCTCGCCGAACTATCTCTCCTTTGCGAGAACCCTCGCCGGCTCCTACGTCGCCCAACACCCGGATCAGCGGTTCTACGTGCTGATTGTGGCAGACCTGACGGACCCCGAACCCTTTCGCATCGACCCGAGCTACACGCCCGTGATGCTGCCGCACATCGGCGTGCCGGACCTGCGCGCGGCGGCGATGAAGTACGACATCCTGGAGCTGAATACTAACGTCAAGCCGACGTTCATGAGATACCTGATCGACCAGCACGGGCTGGATGCGCTGGTGTACCTGGATCCGGACATCTTCGTCTACCGGCCGTTGCAGCCGGTCTTTGAAGCGCTCGACGGCGGCGCATCGGCGGTGCTGACCCCGCACATGACGCGGCCCATTTTCGACGGCAAAGCGCCTTCCGAGCAGGATCTGCTCTATAACGGCACCTACAATCTGGGCTTCGTCGCGATAAGCGGCAACGAAGAAGGTCGCCAGCTGCTGGACTGGTGGGAAGAGCGCTGCCTGCAACTTGGCTTCAGCGAGGGGCGGACAGGTTTGTTTGTCGACCAGAAGTGGATGAACCTGGCTCCGGGCTTCTTTCCGAAGCTTGCGGTCTCGCGCGACCCGGGGCTCAACATGGCGTATTGGAACCTGCATGAGCGAAGGCTGGTGGATATGAGCGCCGGGCTGACCGTGCAGCGTGAGGCGGAGACGCCTGTCCCTCTGCGCTTCTTTCACTTCTCCGGCCTGTGCGCGACGGAGCCGGACGTGATCTCAAAGAACACCGATCGTTTCCGTATGGGGGACCGGCCCGACCTGCTGCCTTTGTTCGAAGCTTACAAGGCCGTCGTGCAAAGGAATGAGGGGCACCCTTCAGAGAAGTTGCCGTATGGTTTCGACCAGTTCTCAGACGGAACGTCCGTGAGTCGCCTGGCGCGCCGTCTGTTTGCGGCCCATGAGGCTCATTTCGCCGCCGGCACGGGCACGCCTGCCGAAGATCCCTTCGCCGCAGGCGGGGCATTTGCGCAATTTGCGCGTCAGCAGCGATTAATCAAGGGCAAGGTCAAGCCCGCGAGTTCGACGTGGAAGCAATTTAATCCGCAGGACCGTCGTGTGGGCGCGGTGCACCGTCTGCTGCGCTTAGCTCTCCGCGCCTTGGGCCCACACCGGTATGAGCTTCTGATGCGTTACCTGGCTCACATCAGCGTGCTGCGGTACCAGGCGGCTTTTCTGCGCGACGCCCGGTGGCCTGAACCAGCGGGCGACGAAGGCGAAAGCTAGGTGGCGGAGTGACTTCAAACGGGCGCA
>CAXTRU010000090.1:0-1681 GCA_964246665.1 uncultured Acidobacteriaceae bacterium | reverse complement strand
CGGAAGCGCCTGCTCATCGTCAAGCTTGGGGCCATCGGCGATGTCGTGATGGCCATACCAGCGGCTGCTGCGATGGCTGCCCAGGGGTACGTGGTCGATTGGGTCGTGAGTGACGTCGTTGCGCCGGTTCTTGCGTTGTATCCCTGGATCCATGTGCTGCCGGTCGACGAGCCGCGGCTGCTACGGAGTGGGTTGCGGCGACGTGCGGGTGGTTTTGCCGCGCTATGGAGGACGCTGCGCTTCCGCGTTCGGGACAGTGGACCCTACGATGTCGTCGCGACGCTCTACTACGACCGCCGTTACGAGCTGCTCGCTTTGCCGGTCCGTGCGCGGCGGAAGCTGCGGCTCTCGCGAACTGAGCGCAACTTTGCGCTGCTGCCTGGGCGCCATCACACGGATGAGTACGCGCGCATCCTGTGCGACCGGCCGGACGGCCAAGCCCCCGGGCAGCTGTCCCCGATCCCGGTTCCGGCGCTGCCACCACCCGCACGCTCAGTCAACTCGGCTCGACCACGCGTCGTGATGGTGCCGGCGGGTGCCCGTAATGTCCTGCGGGATGACGCTCTGCGGCGCTGGCCGATCGAGCTGTACGTGACCCTGGCAGAAAAGCTATTGGAGCAAGGGTGTGAGGTGGTGCTGGCCGGGGGGCCGGATGACCTTTGGGCGACACCTCATTTTGCTGCTTTAGCCGCAGCGGCCGGCCCTGATGCGTTTGCAAACCTGATCGGCACCCTGAGCCTGGTTGAAACGCTGGCCTTGCTTGATTCGGCGCAGGTGACCGTCGCGCATGACACCGGTCCGCTGCACCTGGCGGGCATCACGTCCACGGCGATTGTGACCATCTTCGGCCCCACCGACCCGCATGGCCGGTTGCCCCAGCGCAACAACGCAGTCGCACTGTGGGGCGGGGCTGGCTTCGCCTGCCGGCCCTGCTATGACGGCCGGGACTATGCTCCCTGCCAGCACAACGGCTGTATGGCGCAGGTGAGCCCGGCGATGGTGCTGGAGCAGGTGGTCGAGCTGCTGCGGGCAAGGGCTGAGGGCCGCGATCTGCCCCCGCGGGTGCTGACGCCGGCTCATGCCGGGCTGGTCAAGATCGGTGGTGCGCAGTGAACAAAGTCTCAGCGGGAAGACGAGCGCTGTTTCTCGACCGCGACGGCGTCATCAACCATGAGGTCGGCTATCTTTATCGCCCTGAGGACGTGCGCTGGGTGGAAGGGATTGTGCCCCTGTGCACAACAGCGCAGCGCCTGGGCTATGCGCTGGTGGTGGTTACCAACCAGTCAGGGATTGCTCGCGGCCTGTACACGACGGCGCAGTTCGAGGCGCTCATGCACTGGATGCGGGCGGAGCTTGGGCGGGAGGCGGTGCATCTGGATGCGGTCTACCACTGCCCGTATCACCCAGAGCACGGCCAGGGCGAGTGGCGGCGGGAGCATGAGGATCGCAAGCCGGGCCCGGGCATGCTGCTGCGGGCGGCGCGGGATCTCGGCCTCGACCTGCCACGATCGGTGCTGGTGGGCGACCGGTGCAGCGATCTGGCCGCCGCGAAGGCCGCCGGGCTCCAGACGGCGTTTCTGCTACGCGGCACGGAAGAAGGCGGCTGCCCGGGTACGTACCTCGCGGTGCATACGCTGGCAGAGGTAGAAGCTTGGCTCCTGCAGCGAGAACCGTAGGACGG
>CAXTRU010000089.1:0-10842 GCA_964246665.1 uncultured Acidobacteriaceae bacterium | reverse complement strand
TCCGGCAGCGGCCGGAATCGTCGTGGCGGCTGTGACGCTTACCTGCATCTTCGCGCCGCACTCTGAGCTGTAGTCCGCTTCTGTTGACGTATGCCCGCGAGGACATATCAGAGCGCCTGTTCCTTGTCCCATAGCCATCTCGGTTGCTCCCTTGCTTATGCGGTCTTCACGATGCGAGCTGTCTTTGTGGAACGCGTTTCAAGTGCCATGGAGTCTTCTTTGGTGACGGCCGTCTTCAGGCGCACTGTGCCCGTGTCGGCGTTCTGCACATCCACCACGCGACTCAGCAGCTTCGCCGTGGCTTCATTGCCGGAGTCATGCGCGATCTTGACGGCGCGGCCCAGCAATGCGGTAGCACGGTCCACATCGCCGCGAGCCCGTGCGTCAAGCCCATCCTGGATGGACTGCGCGAGCTCTGCCTGGCCGGTGTAGTGCGCCACCACGCGATTGATCTTGGTGGACTTCGCCTCATCATCGGTCCAGACCACAAGAATGCGCGCTTCGGCGACCTTGTTTTCGACGCCGCGCTCGCTAGAGACGAGGCTCGCTCGCCCGGCAAGCACCTCATCGCCCACTGCACCGGGTGTGACCTCGATGCAGAAGTGGAAGTCGCGGCTTTCGCCTTTGCCCCAGGCGCCGGTTGGATACTCGCGTGTTTGCGGCTTCACCTCGCGCGCGCGAGCGGTGAGATCAACGATCGCCGGGCTGACCTCTTTGCAGAACTTCACGCGCGCTCCCTGCGGAGTCCACAGGCGAAGAAAGACGTCGCTGACCGTCTTGCTCAGGGCATTCTGCAGGATGGCGTTGAAGTCCGCCGTGATCTGCTGCGGTGACGGAATAATGTCGACTGTGCCGAGCAGCTTGCCGGCGACCGCGCGCAATTGCTCGACCTGCCAGTCGGTGCCCACGCCGCGGCAATCGCATTGGAAGCCGCCTTCGCACTCCGCGAGCACAGCCTTCAGCGGATCGTTATCGCCCGCGTCGTTCTGGCCATCGGTCAAGAGCAATGCCTGCCGGATCGCTCCCGGTCGCGCACGGAACTGGTGTAGCGCCAGATGCAACCAATTCGAGATGCGCGTTCCGCCAAAGGCGCGCATCTGGTGGATAGCTCCGAGGGCCTGCTGTTTGCCCACGGCGTCGGCGCGCATGATGGGACAAACCAGGTGCGCTGCATCCGCGCCCGCGACGACGAAGAAGCTGCAATCTGCAGGCAGCATCTGCACCAGCTGCGCCATGGCTCCTTTGGCGGCGTTGATTTTACCGCCCTCCATCGAGCCGGACACGTCACACAGAATGCCGAACAGGCGTTCGCCGCTGCCGCCGCCCGTGGTGCTCTCGCCCGCGGTGACGGTCATGATCGCGTGCACCTCCCGCGACCCCGCCGGGAGAAACTCGTTCTGAAACGTATCGGCCTTGAACTGACCCGGCATGCGCCCTCTTTCCCCTTGTACGTTGCTTGATGCCCTGTGGTTCACCCTGCTGTGCTGGATGGCTCTGCGGATGTGCGGAGCCGCACCAGCGCAACGGTGATATTGTCGCGCCCGCCCTGCGCGTTCGCGTAGTCGACCAGATTGCGCGCGGCAGACAGGCTGTCCTGGCCTTCTGTACCGTTGAGCAGATCGGCGATTGTGGCCGGCGTCGAAGCGTAGTTCCAAAGGCCGTCCGTGCAGAGCAGCAGCATCCCCGCACCCGTCACCTCATGTTCGACAAACTCAAGTGTGGAGAATGCCTCCGCATCCGCGCCGAGCCATCGCGTGATGGCGTGTGCCTGGGGCGAGGCCTGCGCTTCCTGTTCGGTCATCTCGCCACTGGCAAGCACCGTGTTCAGCCAGGAGTGATCGCGCGTGAGCGGGTGCGCGCCGTCGTCGTCGATCCAGTAGGCACGGCTATCTCCCAGCCAGGCTACCGTCACCGTCGGGCCGGAGACTATGGCCGCGATCAGCGTCGTAGACGGGGCGGAGTCGCCCATGTCGACGGCTGTTTGCACCTTCAGCTCTTCCCCAGCCGTGGCGACCGCGGCTTGCAGCACACCCTTGGGATCAGCGCTCGCGTTAGCCTCAAACGCCGCACGAGCTTCCCTGACCACGGCGGCCGAGACTGCACCGGAGGCTACGTCGGCATTGTTGGTTGACGAGACACCATCACACACAACGGCAATGCTGATCTCGCCGACGCGGGCCAGGGCGAAGCGGTCTTCATTGCGCTCATGGCGCTGGCCCCGATCGCTAACGGCCGCGAAGTCGTCGCCGAGCGCCTCTTCGATGTGATCGCTTTCGGGGCGACGCACGCGACGTCCGCAGCTGAGGCAGAACCCCTCCTCGTCCAGCTCATCGGCTGCAGCTCCGCAACTGCAGCCGGCAGCACTGGCCGCCTGCGGCTGCAGCCGAACACCGCAGTTCTCGCAGAAGAGATCATCGTCCGGCACGTCCGTGGTGCATGCGGCGCACAGCATGTAGTTCCCTCTTTCTCCGTGCCACCCAACAGTAGGTCAGATCAGGGTTCGCGGGCGCACCATGTTGGCCTGGTCGATCAGCCGCACACGCTCGTGCTCGTCCGGGGCGAAGCGCGCCAGAGTTCGCAACGAGCTCTCAAGGCCTTGCCGCAGAGGACGCTCCGCCATCGGCTGCCCCAGCACCGTTGTGTGCCCGTCCACTCCGTTCTTCTTGGCCGCCACTTCGACGATCGCGGCGCGGAAGATCTGGCTGTCCAGGAAAGACTTTTCGCGCCCATCCAGCCCAAGCCGCTGGGCCAGTTCAGAAGCCGCTAAAACATCGTCCAACGCGGGTGTCCGGTTGCCCTCGCCGAGCAGGGCGCGCGCGGCGCTTACCTGTGCTCGGCGGTATAGAGCGGACGACGGTGGGATTCTGTTCAGGGCGTCGACTGCGGCGCGGCAATCGCCGCGTGCCTCGTGGCATCGTGCCAGGCCGAACACCGCTGATACAAAGGCAGGGTCAACGCCCGATACCAGGTCATACATCCTGATGGCGAGGTCAAGATCGCCCCCGAGCTCCGCAGCAAGACCCAGGGCAAGCTTCGGCGGAAGCTCACCGGGCAGATCGAAGTAGACCTGATCGAAAGGTTTACGTGCCTCGTTGGGCTGGTTGCGCAGCAGGTGGATGCGGGCCTGAAACCAAAGCACGCGCCAGTCCCACGCGTCTTCGGCAGCCAGCAGGCGTAACAAATCTTCGGCCTCGGCAAACTCGCCGGCCTCGCCCAGCGTTGCCGCAAGCCGCAGCCGCGCTTCCCGCGATTTTGGGAACTGCTTGCATGCCAGGCGCAGCGCGGTTGAACGCCGAGCCGTGTCGGGCAGCGTTAAGGCACTACTCACCGCCGCCGCACCCGGGTCGTCAAGGGCGAGCGCGGGTGCCGGCAAGTAGCGTGGGTCGGGCGGCACGGGCTCCATCGCGTCACCGGCATCCAGCGCCAGCAGGTCCGCCCCGAACTCTTGGCTGTTGCCGGGGCGCGGTGTGTGGCTTTCGGTGGCGACGATCTCGCGCAACACACCCAACAGCTGCTCGGTCATCTCATCGGCTGACTCGAAGCGATCGTCCGGCTGTTCTGCCGTGGCTTTCAGAAGAAAGCGATACAGCGATTCTTGCTCGGCGAACAGAGGACGTTCGTCCGGCAATGGCAGCGTGTAGCGATGGTCTTTGCTGAAACCGCTGATGTCGGTCAGCAGCACAGCGAGCGTGCGACCCACAGTGAAAAGGTCCGACGAAGGTGTAGGTCCGGCGCCGGCCTCCGGCGCGCTGTAGCCCACCGTGCCGTAGATATCGCCGCTGGTGTCGTCGACGCGCCGCACGCCGCCAAGGTCGATCAGCTTCACGTCATCGTGCTCCAGCATGACGTTGTCCGGCTTGAAGTCGCAGAAGACCATGCCCATGCGGTGCAGGTAGGAGAACGCAGGCAGGATGCGATGGATGTAGGCGACGGCCTCTGCCGGCGGCAGCGGCCCGCGCTCCTGCCGGATCTGCTTCAACGTCTTACCGCCGATGTACTCAAGCACGATGAAGCCTTCGCCGGCAGCCTGCACGAAGTTATAAATCGCGACGATGTTCGGGTGTTTAACCGCCGCCAGGAACTGCCGCTCAGCAACGGCCACAGCCGCCGCGGATTCGTCCTGCGTATTCAACAGACCTTTCAACACGACGTAGCGCGACAACAGGCGGTCAAACGCGAGGTAGATCCAGCCAAGGCCACCGAACGCCAACGGACCTTTGACTTCATACTGGTTGGCGACCAGATCGCCTGCCTTCAGGGTTGGGACGAAGTTGTAGCGCGTGCCGCACTTGCCGCAGAAGCCGGACTCGCGCTTCAGCGGTGCATCGCACTTGGCGCAAAAACGCTTGTGCTCCGGGACACGCGTTTCGGTGAGGATCGCCCGTTCGGGCTCCACAGAGGGCAGATCCGGCAACGTAATCAGCCCAGCGCCGAGCTGCTTGCGCGAGGTGTGGCGGCTGGAGTGTCGCGTCCGGTGGGTGCCGTTGGCTGCGCGGCTCATCGGCGACGAACCCGTGCCGGTGGTGATCGCCGACGATCCCCTTCCCGTGGCAGCGCCTGTTCTGCCCGAGGCAGCGTGGGTACCATTGCCTCCGCTTGCCCGGGCTGGGGTTGGTGCTGTGGCCCTCGCTTCGGCCAGTCCGCATACGTTGCAGTAACCATCGTCGATGGCACCGGCGCATCCGCCTCGCCGGCAGGGCTCACCATTCATGCGGACCTACGCCTCTCTTCCCATGCCGCGCAGTTTGTCCTCAAAGCTCGCCAACGCGGCCCCTGCGCTGCGCAGGTCTGTGGGGCGGCTGTACAGCAGGGCTTCCGCCTTGCCCACCAACTCTGCCAAGCCTTCGCTCTCAGCCATACCGAATCTGCGTGCCTTTGCCTTCAATGCATCGAACCGGCCCCGCAGTTCACTTCGCTGCTCAACGCACGCACGGGCGGCCTCCTGAACTTTTCTATCCTGCAGTACGCAGGCATCGGCGGCCGCGTTCCAATGCCGCAGTCCCACGGCGACCGCCTCCACCGCACCTTCAGCGTGTTTGTGCTCCAGCCGTTGCAGCCATTCCTGGATGCCCTGCACCTTCGCATCGCTCTCCACCTGCGGGAGAGTGCCAGGGACGACGACTTTGCTTTCAGCTTCCGCGAGTGTGGCCGCTGCGTTGCGATGAAGGGTGTTCAGTTCTTCGCAACGTGCGCGCGCTGTGCGCAGCGTCGCCGCGAGCTGGGCGGCGGCTTCGACACGCCGTCGCACCTCCACTAGCATGGGCTCCACGGCGGAGCGCAGCTCGCCTTCAGCCCCGAGTGGATCGGTCTGTACATGGGTGCGCACGGCGTCCAGCCTTGCTTCGACAGCCTGCAGCGAGGACGCAAGCAAGGCACTGGGCAACACCTTCTGTTCGCGAAGACGGGCCAGCTCCGCTTCCACCCGTGTGCTGTTGTCCGCAAACTCCGTCCAAGCGCGCTCCACGCCCATCACGGCATCGCGCGCCGCAGCAAACGAGCGCTCCATGGGACCGAGTAACTCTTCCGGGGTCATGCGCTGCTCGCTCTTGATGCCGCCCAGGAGGGTTCGCTGCTCCAGCGGGATGTTTACGGTGAAAAGCTGAATGGATGGCCCGAAGAGCAAGTGCTGGATTTCACGCGCCTTCGCATCGCCGCCAAAGAACGCGGGCAGCTCTTTGCGCAGGGTCTCGGCCTCGTCCACGACGCCCTGTAAAAGGCCGAACTGCTCGAACATGGTGTGCATGGCCCCGAGTGCCGGCTTCACCCGCGCCGCAGTCTTCCCGGTGACCTCGATCTTGTTCAAGCCGCCCGTGCCGGTCAGCGAGCGATACGCCGACTCCGATTGCAGGTCCATCAGGTTCTCGGCGATGGACGCCAGCCGGGTTTTCCAGACCCTCAACACCTCGTCGAGCTCACCCAGAGTCATGCCGGCTGCCGCTGTGCCCTCTCTCGCTTGGTGGAGCGATTCTACCAACGGTACCTACGCAAACGGAGGTACGTTGGTTACGGCGGACAGGTGTTCTTTGTGCCGAGGTGGTCGGTTACCGGCGATTCTCTTGCGAGAAACCAGCAAGGCTCATGGCTCGTGGCACCTCAGGGTTACGCCCGAAGACCTCCCAGACGAAGCCGGTGCGCAGGTTTTCCGCCATGATGACGCCGATGCCGAGATCGATGCCCAGCACATCCGCGTCATACCAGCCGACCGCTGGATGCAGCGCGTCGCAGAAGCCGTAGCGCCCCCAGGCCTGGTCGCCGTAGCTCGCTTTCAGGTCGCGCAAGGTCTGCAGGCAGGCTGCCGGCAGGAACGGCAGTGACCCCGCAGCGGCGCATGGGACGACACTGCCGTCCACGCGGCCAAAGCTCGGCGGCCCACCCCAGGCATGGTAGCCATGCTGTGAGTCTGAGGCCGAGATGCCCCAGTATGTTGGGCTGTAGGGGGCGCCGAGATCGAGGCAGAACTGGCGATGTGCCTCGGTCGCTGTTACTGAATTCTGGAAGTAATTGGCGAAGCCATCGTGCTTGCCGCGGAAATCGAACCAGGCATGGCTGTACTGGTGCACAAAGAGAGAGTCTTCAGCGGCAATAAAGCGGTATCGTTTGTACTGTGTAACCGGGCGCGACCACGCGCTCCACACTGCGGGCGATACCGGGTGCGTCGGCGACCCCATGGCGAGCAGCGGAATCATCATCAGCTCGCAGTAGTGGTTCCACACGGCCTGCAGATAGCCGGAGTCGCGTTTCCATCCCATGCAGAACAGGTTGGTTTTGCCGAACAACATCCACGGCCAGTCCACGCGCTCGTAGATCAGCGTTGCATCCTTGACGATGGTGGCGTTGCTCGCGAAGTAGGCCCGCGCAGTGAGCACACCACATAGCAGCAAGCTGGTGTCGATGCTGGAATACTCCACGTGCGGGTATGGCGCGCCGGTACGGATGTCGTTGAAGTGGCAAAAAAAGCCGTGCTCCTGCTTCAGACTGTGAGCGTGGAAGGCGAGCGTCTTCGCGACGCGCGCCTCGATCGTGGCGGCATCCGCATAGCCACGCTTGTGCGCGATGCAGAGTGCGGTGAGCCCGAAGCCTGTTGCGGCGATGCTGGACAGCTTGCGGGGATCAAGCGCTCCCTCCAGCCCGATGGCCTGCGCGCGGTCCTGCACCTGTCCGTTGTCTGGATTTGCCTGCTCCAGAAAGTACAGGCAGCCACGGCGTTGCATGTCATCGAGGAAGGCCTCGTCAGCGGGCGTCAACAGCGGCGGAGGCGCGGCTGTGGTGGCCCTGTGATGACGAGCTTTCCGCTGCGCTAGCCCAAACGGCTCGGGCAGCAGCGCGCCCGCCAGGCTAAAGCCTATCCACTGCAGCACGTCGCGCCGGTGCATACGGCCCTACGGCTGTCCGACGAGGACAACGGCAAGCCCATGCGCCGGCACGGTCAGTTGCAGCTTGCCGCCACGGAGACGGAGGTGCTCCGGCGGGGCCATCGCGCCCGCTGCTTGCAGCGTTTTGACCTGCGCGGGCGAAAGATCGCCCGGAGGACGGCCCATGGCGTCGAAGGCTTTGAGGACGTTGCCGTGGTCGGCATCGACGCGCAGTACGGAGACGGGTGCATCCTGGGCGACGTGCTCGAACTGCAACGTGAAGGTCTTCGCAGGCGCCGTTGTTGCAGGAGGCGGTGTGTAGCTTGGTCCGGTGCCGTCGGGCGGCGCGTAGTCCCACACGGCAACAGACACATGCCCGTTTCCATCTCTGGTGGCCAGCGCCGCATCGGAGCGCAGGGCAATCCGCTGGTCACCGAGCTGGTGCAAAGCCCGAAACACATTCAGCGCTGGCTTGTCGATATGGTCCGCGGCGACAAGACCGAAGCCGCCATAGAACGGCGACCGAACGACGCCCTGCTCCTCGAAGACATCGCTGAAAGCCCAGTAGCTCATGCCCGCCGTTAGCCCATCGCACAGCCGAATGTTGTTGGCCATCCACGGCCCCATGTACACCGAGTCGGTGATGTTTGGCTCATTGGCGTAGCTTGCGTTGTACTCGGAAAAGATGAGCGGCATCTTCGGGTAGGCCGACCGCTCGATCTCCTCGTGCACCTTCTTCACCGAGCGCCACACCATCTGGTCGCGCGGAATCTGCTCATGCGTACCGAAGACATCTTCGGCCTGGTCGTTGGCATACACATGTGTTGAGACAAAGTCTGCAGGGATGCCCTCAGCCTTGATGTGCTCCAGAAAGGGCATCACCCAGGCAGCCTGCGCCGTTGATGGGCCACCCACCTGCAGCTTGGGCGAAACGCCTTTCAGGGCACGCGCGGTGTGGTCGTACAGCTCTAAGTAGGTCGCCTGCTTGGGAGTGCCACCCCAGAAATCGAGGTTGGGCTCGTTCCACACCTCGAACTTCCATGTGGCGACTTCGTCCAGGCCATAGCGCTCCACCAGATGCTTCGCCAGCGCTGTGATCATCGCGTCCCACAGCGCGTAATCCTTTGGCGGCGAGACCACGGGGCGGTACCAGAAGGGCTGCGTCAGGTGCGGGTCGGCTGCCATCTTGGCTGGCATAAAGCTCAACTCCACAAAGGGCCGAACCCCGTTGGCCAGCAGCCCGTCGTAGATTTGATCGATGTAGCTGAAGTTAAACGCCGATGCGTCGTTAGCCTTTTGTGCCGCCAGGCCGGGATTCTTGGTCATGCGGTCGGGGTCATACAGCCCGACCTCGTCCATCAGAATGCCGTGGAAGCGGATCGACTGAAAACCGGTCGCCTCCTTCACTGTCTTCAGGTCCTCACGATAGCTCTCGCGTAAGGACAGGATCGCGCGTCCCGAACCAAAGGTCTGCTCCCAGAAGTGCGGAAACGGGGTTGTCGGAGCGGATGCATCCACCGTGATGACCTCAGGCTTTTGACCGGCAACAGGGCCGGCAAGCAGGCACCCCAGAAGAGTAACGGGCAGCAGTTCTCCTTCATCCCTACGAGCAGATCAGCGGGTGGTGGAGCCTTCGTCATCCAGGTCGCGACCAAACGCTAAAACTGGATGCGAGCTGAGAGCTCAATGACCCTGCCCTCGTCGGCTGCCTGGGCATAGCCGAAGTATGCGCTTTGAATGCTGGAGCCGCCGCTATTGTTGGTGATTGGTTGCAATTGTAGTTGGTTGAAAGCGTTGTACATGTTGGCCTGCAGCCGCAAGAATGTATGCCGGTCGCCGAAGTCATGAGCGAACTCCTTGGCCAGACTCAGATCCATGTCGGAGTAGCACGGCCCGCGAAAGCTGTTGCGGCCGATGCCCGGCTTGTAGACACCAAGCGGGGGCAGCGTGGTGCTGAAGTAGTTAGTGCCGCCGCCGGCGCCGCCGCGGTTGGGAAAGTTGGACCCGGTGGTGAAGGCGTCGTTGGAGCAGCTGGTGCCCGCGCCGCCGTAGTAGGCCAACGGACGCACGATGTTCTGCACGGCGGCCCCGTTCACCACTGGGACTGTATTCAGCGTTCCGGTAACCGGTGTCCACGGAAAGCCCGTGTGGTATTCATACGTGCCGTTCACCTGGAAGCCGCTCGCCAGTGTGTTCACTAGGGCGCTGTGGGTGTGCAGCGTTGGCGTCTGGTAGAGCGCCGTGGCGACCACGCGGTGCTTCATGTCGTAGTCGGAAGGGCCATACTCGCTGGCGTTATTGCCGGGATTGGTCTGGTTCGCGGCACCATCGGCGAGGTCACCGCTCGAAACCTGATCCATCGACTTGGCATACGTGTACGCGACGCTGTAGCTGACACCGCGGTGGGGCGTGCGGCGCAATTGTAGATTCAACGAGTTGTAGTTCTGCACCGAGTCCGTCTGGGCAAAATATGCCGCGAACACGGGCGTGTTGGCGTTGTTGTAGAGGAAATTCTGGTCGACGATGCGGGCATAGTGCCGCCCCGAGCTTCCTGAGTACCCGGCGGTAAACGTGTTTCGTCCGCCGAACTGCTGTTCGATCTCGAATGAGTACAGATCGCTGGATGGGTATTTGAGATTCGGCAAAGCTCCATAGACTTCGATGGTTTGCGAGCCGCCGCCCACCGCATTTGGAAATCCGTTTGCATTAACACCGGTGGCCAGCGCAGGATTGGCCGGGAAGCTCGCTGGAGAGTTGCTTGTTCCCAGCTTGTACTGGATGCCTGCTGTGTCGCCGGCCGCTCCACAGCACAGGCCGAAGTTGGCGATGCCTGGACCATCCTCCACTCCGCCGTTGAACAGGGCGACGTCCAGGCGGTTATACGCAAGCCCATAACCGCCGCGCACCACCAGCTTGCCCTTGAAGACCTCCGGCGTATATGCAAAGCCCAACCTGGGGCCCCAGTTGTTGTGCTGCTGATTCCACAGTTGGTCGTGCGGAACGAGCTTCATGCCCGCAAGCTCCTGCCCCGGAGGCCCAAGCACGGGATAGTTCACCTGAAAGCTCTTGTTGGACAACGGCGTGAACATTTCCCAGCGCAGCCCGGTGTTGATGGTCAGGTTCGGCGTGACCTTCCAGTCGTGCTGCAGAAAGGCGGCATAGTCCTGGGCGCGGAAGTAGCGTTGCGCGTTGGCTGGACCACCGGTCGTGGGATCGGCAGCGACGGCCTCATATACAGACGCATCGTTGGCAAACGCCCACAGGCCGTTGAAGGCGTACGTGGGACGCTCGTAGCCAAACAGGTTGTCGTTATCCTGCTCCCAGCGTAACTCCACCCCTGCCCGAAGCGTATGCGGACCGATGATGTGCGTCACCATGTCGCGGACCTCATAGGTGTTTTCCGCAAAGGTTGCCGGTGTGGATGTGCTTGCTTGAACGCCGTACTGCACCGCCGACGGGTAGTTTTGAACGTTGATGTAGGGTATGCCGT
>CAXTRU010000088.1:0-10877 GCA_964246665.1 uncultured Acidobacteriaceae bacterium | reverse complement strand
AGATGGAAGAGGACGAGCTGGAAGGCGACGAAGAGATCACCTCCGGTGACGTTGCGGACATTGAAGAGGACGACGTGCTGGAAGGCGAAGATGCCTTTGAGGACGAGGGTGACAAGCCGGCGGCCGCCAGCATGGGCGAGTTCCCGGAGTTCGCGGAAGAGCGCGCGCCACGTGAGCCGCGCCGCAGCGGCAACGACGACCGTGGCGGCGAAGCTCGTCGCGAGGGACGCCGCAGTGACGGCCGCGGTGGCGATCGTGGTGGACGTGGTGATCGGCGCGGCATGGCCGGCTCGCGTTCTGGGGGACGGAACGGCCGTCACTCCATGCAGAACACGGACCTGCCGGCGATCAGCGATCTGCTGAAGCCCGGGCAGGAGGTTCTCGTCCAAATTGCGAAGGAGCCGATCGCCAAGAAGGGCGCGCGCATCACCTCGCACATTGCCCTGCCGGGCCGCTTCCTGGTGTTCATGCCGACGGTGAATCATGTGGGCGTCAGCCGCAAGATCGAGTCCGATGGCGAGCGGCGGCGGTTGAAGGAAATCCTGCTGAGCGAAAAGGGCGATGCGGCCGGCGGGTTCATCGTGCGCACCGCGGCTTCGGGCGCGAGCGAAGACGAGCTGCGCAGCGATCTGCGCTTCCTGCTGAATCTGTGGGCGGAGATCAAGCAGCGGTCGGAAGGCTCGAAGTCACCCGCGCTGATCTATCACGATCTCAACCTCGTGGAGCGCATCCTGCGCGACCAGGTGAGCGAGAACTTCTCGGCGATCTGGTGCGATACGGAAACCGAGTACGAGCGCGTGCTGCGCTTCCTGCAGCGCTTCCAGCCAAGCTTGATGCGGCGCGTCAAGCTGTACACCAAGGACACGCCGCTGTTTGAGCAGTTCGGCATATCCGAGGAGATCAACAAGGCGTTGCGCTCGAAGGTGTGGCTGAAGTCGGGTGGATCGATCGTGATCAACCAGACCGAGGCGCTGGTCGCGATCGACATCAACACCGGCAAGTACGTCGGCAAGACGGCGCGGCTTGAGGACACCATCGTCAAGACCAATCTCGATGCCATACCGGAGATTGTGCGGCAGATTCGGCTGCGCGATCTGGGTGGCATCATCGTCATCGACTTCATCGACATGGACGACCGCAAGAACCGCCAGAAGGTGCTGATCGCGCTCGAGGAAGAGCTCAAGAAGGATCGCGCACCGTCGAAGGTTCTACAGTTCAACGACTTCGGCCTCGTCGCCATCACGCGCAAGCGCGTGAAGCAGAGCCTGGAGCGTACGCTGTCGACGACCTGCGGGATTTGCGCCGGTACAGGCATGGTGAAGTCGCCGGTCACAGTTTGCAACGAAATCTACACCGAGCTGCGCAAGATGCATAAGCAACTCGATAAGGGCGACGTGATGTTGCGCGTCAACCCGGAAGTCGTAAAGCAGTTGAAGGCGAACAACGCGAAGTGGTTGCAGGAGATGGAAGAGGTTGCCGGCAAAACCATCCTCGTCAAGAGCGATCCAAGCCTACATCCGGAGCAGTTCGACATCCACTAAGGTGCGTCACGGTGGGGGCAGTTACACGGCTGCCTCCACCGCGTAGGCATGCCTCCATTTGTTCCCAGTATGGCCGCGGGACGGTCAAGGTAGAGTAGCGTTGAAGCAGATTTTCGATCAGGTATACGTCCTTGTTGCTGAGTAAGTCCGCGATTGCTTCGAAGGATCAGGCGCATCGGGGCAGAGGCTTTGCCCGACACCTCGACCTGCTTGTGACGCTGCTGGTGATCCTGCGTTGCGCATGGATCTTCGCGACGCCGTTGCGTTCCGCCGATCTGCCGTTGCGCTTCGCGCAGGACGATTTTTACTACTACCTAAAGCCGGCGCAGAATCTTGCGTCGCTCCATCGCTCCACCTTTGATGGAGCGACGCTGACCAACGGCTACCATCCGCTGTACTTCGCTCTTGTGACGGGGATGTCAGAGTTTGTGCGCAGCCTTCGCGGTGTGTTTCGCGCGCTTTGGTTTGTGGACCTCCTCAGCGCGACCAGCATTTTTCTTCTTGCGCGCAGGATCTTTGCCCGGGTTACAACGGCGTTGCTGTCCAACGGTCTTGCGATTGCTGTCACCGCACTTTGCGTTCCGCTGATCTGCGATCAAATGGAAGTCACTCTGGCGCTGCCGTTGGGTTTTGCCTTCCTTTGCGTCGGGTTCGTGCCGGGCAGCGAACTTACGCCGCGTCGCGCCGCGCTGCTCGGGCTGCTTGGCTCGTTGACGTTTCTGGCGCGACTGGACGCAGGCATTCTGGTCTTCTTTTTCGTCCTGGGTGCGCTGGCCACACGCGAGTACCGCAATGCGCTGACCATGCGCATCGCCTTAAGCTTTGCTGCCACCTGTGCACCTCTGCCGTTGCTGTACTTTGCGCTGAACCTGCGATACTTCCACACGCTGCTGCCGGTCTCGGGCATGGCAAAGCAGATGCGGCACGGTCACGCGCTTTCCATGCTCCTGCCTGCGTCTTTCAATGGCACAAGTGAGTTGTTGCTGAACGTCGCCGTTGCAAGCGTGGTGCTGGCCTGGGCTCTGCGGCGACACCTGCAAGCGCGGGAAAAAGTGCTTCTATTTGCTGTGCTGGCCACTCCATTTGTGTTCTACGGGCTTGAGATGTTTGTGAGTGATTGGCCCATCTGGAACTGGTATTTTTACGATCTGCGATTTGCTGCGGCCGGCGCCGCGCTCCTTGTGGCCGTGGTGTGCTCTCGCGTGGCAGCGAACATCGGAGGCCCGTCGCTAGGGCTTTCCTGGTTCAGTGGTCCTGTCGCAGGCGGGATCGTCCTTGGAGCGAGCGCGCTTGTGTTGTGTCTGCAGCACTACAAGGTGGATCACTGGATGGTGGAGATTCAGCATGCGGCAGGAGTTCTCGATGACTTCGAACGCACGCACCCAGGCCGCTACGCCATGGGCGACCGTGCCGGCATGTTTGCGATTACGGTGTCCTCGCCTGTGCTGCAGACCGAGGGCCTGGTGATGGATCGCAACTACCTTGAGCACATCCGCGCGCAGGACGATCTGCGTTCCACGCTGGCGAGCTACGGAGTGAACTACTACGTCGCCTTTGTCTTCAAGGGAAACCTGCGTTGGCAGCAGACCGATGGATGCCTCCATGCGATGGAGCCCTCCATCGCTGGAGCCACATCGTTGCGCATGCATTCGGATTTCTGCGGTACGCCGTTGCTTGAGTTTCCGGGGTTTGACGGCGAGTACTTTGTGTACTCCGTCTCCTGAGGTCGCAGATGCGCGGTACGACAACAGATCTACACGGTACATGGGGTCGCGCGATCAGCCGCGTGTTCCGTGGTGTCTTCGTTGCCGCATTGTGTGCGGCCCTGGTGTTTTATGTCGGGATGACGCTTCACTGGCCCATGCTGGTGGACTCTCCAGTGATGCACTACGTTACGTTTCTTACAGAACACGGCTTCCGTCCCTATCGGGACATCACGGATAACAATATGCCGGGCGCGTACCTTTTGGAGCGATGCGCCATGTTCGTCTTTGGCGGCAGCGATCTTGGTTGGCGACTGTACGACTTCTTTCTGCTTGCGGCCCTGATGGCGTGCATGGTGATCATTGCCTGGCCCTACGATTGGTTGTCTGGTGTTTACGCCGGGGGTTTGTTTGCACTGCGGCATGGAAGCGAGGGCGCTTGGTTCGCGGCCGAGCGTGAGCAGGAGATGGCTGTTCTGCTGGTTGGCTCCTGCGCCTGTCTGTTTCTTGCAGGCCGTCGCTTACACCCAGCGTGGGTCGCGGGATTCGGCGTGCTCAGCGGCATGGCAATCTCCATCAAACCCACCCTGCTCCCGTTCGGTTTGCTTGCCGTGGGCGTCCTGGTCATGGCTCTGCGAAGAAGGCAAATACCTTGGCGTGCCTATGTCAGTTGGGGTGCCATTGGCCTGTGCGCGGTGTTCGCCATCGACCTGCTCTTCCTCATCCACTACGACGCGTTTCGGTCCTTTCTTTTCGTTCTGCGTACGGTCACGCCTGTGTATGCCGTCCTGAACCACCCAGGCAAGCGCTTCCTGCTGGTGCACATGGCCCCTTTTGAGTTTCTTGTGCTGGCTGGTTTTGCTCTTATTGCCTTTGCGGTTCAGCGCCGTTGGAACTGGGAATACTCCGTCCTGCTTATCGGCGCACTCGGCGGGCTCTTCTCCTACTTTGCCCAGGGCAAAGGGTTCTACCACCATCGTTACATCTTCCTCTGCTTCGCCCTGCTACTGGTTAGTCTTCTGATTGTTCCGTTGAGCGGGGTACATGCCGGGCCTAAGTGGATTGGGTACGCTGGCCTTTTATATGCGCTCGCGTTCGCCATACCGCGAGAGATCCAAGCGATGCGAAGTCTGCCCGGATCAAGCGCACTGACCACAGCGATGGAAGGGGATCTGACTCGTTTGGGTGGAGCGTCCGCGCTGCAACGTCAGGTGCAATGCTTCGATCTCACCTTTGGCTGTTTGAACTCCTTGTACCACCTGGGTATCGTGGAGAACACCGGATTCACCGGAGACCTTCTGCTGTTTCTGCCGGAGAGCAATCCGGCGACAACGTACTACAGGAATCTTTTTTGGCGAGCGCAGACCCACGAAGCCGCGGGTGTCCTCGTTGTAACAAATCAGGATTTCGGTCACGAGAATAGCTTTGATCGCCTGCAGCTTTGGCCACAGTTTCAGTCCTATCTGGCGAAGAACTACGACCTGGCAGTCTCACGTAGCTTTCCTTATGAGGACAAATTTCAAGGACAGCCGCCCGCACCGGCCAGGGTTGCGCCAACATACAGGATTTACCTGCGCAAGGGGCAAAGCTTCGCTCGCGAAGCCATGATGCATTCCCCACCGGGAGAAACAGAATGACTCGCGACGCTGGAACCACTCACTCCTTAAAGGGCAGGAAGCTCTACGGGCCAAGCACATCCGTACTTGCCCTACTTTCGCTGTTTGCCGGACTTGGTTTGCTGGATCGAAGCTTCGTCAAATGGCGCAATGATCCGCGAGACTTCCCGAACGCAAATGGCACATATTTGACCGCGGCGCAGGTGGATCCCGAGCTGCGAGGCCAGATGTCGCGGCCTGTGGTGATGAAGGCCATGGCGGCGTCTGGCCTGTCTTTGCTGGGGATGTCGGTGATTGTTTTTGGATTGGCCCCGTTTCAACCGGCGACGAAGAAAGAGTAAGGCACAGGCGTTTGCGGCCTGTGCCCTTTGACTCAGGCTAGTGAGCGGCGATGGTCTGCTCGGCCAGGCTGTGGAGGCCGGCGCCGTTTTGGGGGCGGGTGTAGAACATGTGGCCGCCGGGGAACTCGTGGACTTCGAGTTGCTTGGCGAGGTTGGGCGGAAGTTGGTTTTGCGTGAGCACGGAGCCCATGAAGGGGCAGCTTAGGTCGTTCCAGCCGTGGAAGATGACGACGTGCATCTTGGGGTCGGCGGCAATGGCTTCACGCAAAGCGGGGACGGAGCCGAGGCGGAGATCCTGGCCGGCGCGATCCCAATTACGGTTTACGTCGTATGAAAGCGCGTAGTAGCGGGCGTCGATCTTCCAGCCGACCTGACGCGTGATGAAGTCAACGGCCGCCGTGGTGGTCGGGGCGATGATGCTGTCCAGAATCGGATCATTGGACTCGAACTCTGGAGAGTAGGGGAATGGGTCAGGGGCAGTGACGTTGGAGTCATACACGGAGCCGATTTCGCCCTGCTCGCGGTGCACCTCGCGAAGGTAGGCGCGGGTTTCCAGGCGGCCACCGGAGTAGCGAACGAACTTGGGATCGAGACCGGTCATTTTGATTACGGTGTCGATCATGGCGTCCGTGGCGGCTTTGTTCTGCGGTCCCTGGATGAGCGCCGAGGCATACGGACCTTCCGTGTAGTCGATGACGGTGCGCATCGCCTCTGGGGTGAGCTTCCTTTGCGACTCAAGGTGCGCGGCGGTGATGGAGGGCAGCGTCACCAGCCACGGCGTAGGGCTGATGGAGTCGGGGCCGAAGTCCGGATTGAGGTAGGGGCTGACCAGAAAAAGACCGTTGACCCCGACGCCTAGTTGGGACTGCAGATAATAGGCCATGCGCGGGCCGCGGTAGCCGCCATAGCTTTCGCCGATGAGGTACTTCTTGGCGAGCATACGGTCGTTCTTGACCAGCCACTTGTAGATGACGAGCGAAAGATACTCGACGTCCGGCGTGGGGCCGTAGAAGAGCTTCTTGGTTTCGGCGTCGTCGACGAGCGAGCGCGAGAAACCGGTGCCGATGGGATCGAGAAAGATGAGGTCGGTGAAGTCGAGCCACGTGCCGGGGTTGTCGGTGGCGAGCGCGGGATCGGAGGCGGAGTCCCCTGCGTTGGCGAAGGCAATGTGCTTGGGGCCGATGGCGCCGAAGTTGAGGTATGTGCTGCTGGCGCCGGGGCCGCCGTTGAAGGCGAAGGTGACGGGGCGCTGTGCGAGTGAGCTTGCGGGGTCCTTGGGGTGGTCGGCGATGTAGGCGATGTACATGACCTGGCCGGTGGTCTTGCCGTCGTTGGCTTTCAGGTCAATGGTGCCGACGGTCGCCGTGTAGTGGATCGTCTTGCCGTTCACGGTGATCGTCTGCGGTACGGACTTGTCGGCCGGCAGGCGATCCGGGAGCGTTTTGGGTTCGTCAGGCTCCTGTTCGCGCGCTTCGGCCTGGGGCCGCTGGGGCACCTGGGGCCCCGGTGTCCTGCGGCGCGCGCCGGCCGCGCTGGGCATGTGCGTTGGAAAGGGCGGCGAACGGCAGGGTGAGAGCAAGCAGGAGCGCAGCGGCGCGCGGGCGAAAGGTCATGCTCCTATGCTAGTGCTATCGCCTGTCGTGCTAAAGAGGTTTGTGTCGGGTGTGCTGTTGGGGCGAAGGTCGCGCCGCGATTTTGGCTGCCTTAAACGTTATCGGAAGGTGTGCGGCCCAGCCGCTTTTTGCGATGCAGCCGCCGGAACAAATTCCCTGGCGGCCTTTGTCTGGAGTGGAGCGACGGAAAGCAGTAGACCGGCGCGAAAGCTAGTTCGAGCTGCTGCTCAGCGTCGCTTCGACCGTGCGCAGAACGCGCGGGTCGATGAGGACGTGACCGAGGCCGTCAACGAAGCCGACAGCGGTGTGGGGCACGGAGATGGGGGCGGGAGACTCCTGCGTCCAGACAAGCTGGCCGCGATGAAAAACGCCACCGTTCGACGAACCGCGTTCGGGCAGGTCGGCGGGGCTGCCAATCATCTGGTAGGGAGCGACGTTGACGGTACGACAAGGCCTGACAAAGTCTGCCGGTCTCAGCATGTTGTTGCTCCTTGGACTAAACGCGACAGTGACGAGCAGATGCGCGCTGCGAGAAGTAGCCGCACTCTACCTAGCAACTTGGATGCGAACTTCGAAGAGGCGGGTGCAAAGAGGCGCTATCCCGGAAGCAGGATGAGCTTGCCCATCCGATGTGAACATCGGCGGTGTACGGTCCGTCCCCGGTGAGTTCCTCATGCATTGGGGTCTTGTGATTCTTATGGCCACTAGGCCGTCGATCATCAAATGAGCCCATGGCCACGTGGACAGAAAGGCGGCTGTACCCAGCCGTTTCGTTCATGCTCAGCCTCACTTCACCCTTGCCAACGTGGATGAGCTTATTGCCGGCGATTCCCCGGATCTCTACGGCGCCCTTGCCGAATTGCAGAGTGATGCTCGTACGCTCCGGGAGGAAGACATAAAGCACAGGATGTGCGCTCTCGGGAAGCTTCCAAGCTACAGTGGCATTCCGCGAGTCGGTGCTGAGCTCCTGAAGGTAACTTTTGGGGGTAAGGTCACGAGGCAAAGGACTGGTCACGTGCACCGTCACTTGCATCGTCGCGGGATTACTGCTGGGAAGGATGTGCAACTCTCCGGCGCAGAGACCCAGGCGGAGCGTAGCACCGGCAGAAAAGGGTCGCTCCGCAGTGAACTCCTGGGCGGTATCAATGTCTGCCTCCGCTGGCCGGCGTTGCAGAGCGCGCCGCTCAGCCGACCGCACCGGATGGTTATCGCACTCCATCTCCATCATCCTTGATGTCCAGTGCAAGACGGAAGCCGGACTGAGGGTGGAGGCCTGCAGCAGCAGCACGACAGCGGGAAGCCAGCGCATCGTCTCTGGTACGAAGGCTGTCCTTGCCGGGTTCCCGGGAAACGGGGCTTTGGAAGACTTACCCCCAGGCTGCGGGAGCCACTTCAAGCTCGGCCGCCCCGGCCTGGAACTGCGGCTGACTAGACATGATGGACGGTGCGAGGCGGCCGGAGAAGAAGCTATCGACGGCGTCCATGACGTCGTGGGCGCGCTTGGCTTCGAAGATGGCGCGGCGTAGGTGGGCGCCGTTTGGGACGCCGTGCGTGAACCATGCGGCAAACTGTTTCATCTTGCCGATGGCTTCGCGCTGGGCAGACTCGTGGTCGCGGCGGGCTTTCTGCGCCTGGTCTGTGGTATCGGTGATGGGGATGTGCGGGTGCTCGGCGGCCTCGCCCATCAGCCGACCGAAGTAGTCACGGATCATGCGGTAGCGGTCGCGGTCGGTGGGCTGGGTGTACCGACCTTGCCCTGTTGCGGCGCGTGAGGCGGTGTATTCGGCGATCTGGCGGAAGATCCAGGGGTTCGCCGGCGCGGCGCGACCGATCATGACGGCGTCGCAATTCGTTGCAGCGACCATGGCGGCGGCGTCTTCCGGGGTGCGGATGTCGCCATTACCGATGACGGGGATGCGGACAGCGTCTTTGACGGCGGCGATCCACTCCCAGCGGGCGTCGCCGGAGTAGCCCTGCTCGCGCGTGCGAGCGTGGAGCGCGACGGCGTTGAGGCCGCTGTCCTGGGCGAGCCTGGCCAGTTCAACGCAGACAATGTTGCTGTCATTCCAGCCCATGCGGAACTTGACGGTAAAAGGAATGGTCACTGCGGCGCGAACCTGCCGGAAGATCTCGGCGATGAGCGGGAGGTCGCGTAGGAGGCCGGAGCCGCCGTTGCACTTGACGACGCGCTTGGCCGGGCAGCCGAGGTTCAGGTCGACGAGGTCGAAGCCGGCGTCCTGGATGATGCGCGCGGACTCGGCCAGGGTGACCGGGTTGGAGCCGAAGATCTGCGCGGAGATGGGATGCTCGTCCTCGTAGTAGGTGAGGTAGCGCTTGCGTTTGACCTCGCGCATGCGGGTCAGGCCGTCGGCGGAGGTGAACTCGGTCATCAGCAGGCCGCAGCCGGAACGCTCGTTGGTGGTCTCCCCGTCGACGGCTTCGTCGCGGCTCTGCGGGTCGGCGGCGCCGGCCTCGGGCGTGTACAGGCTGGCGTGGCGGATAAAACGGCGGAACACGGTGTCGGTGACGCCGGCCATGGGCGCGAGCACGGTTGCGGGGGCAATACGTACGTCGCCGATGTGCAGCTCGGCGGGTACGGCGGCTTCGGGGGGCGCTTCGCGGTCCAGCGTGCTGATCCAGCGCTTGTCCATGGGACCGGTGATATTGGACGGGTTCACAGACATTCGATGACTTCCAGTGTATTGGGCTTCAAGGCGGGTGTGATGGCTGAAGATCGGACAGCAGGTTCCCCGTTCGGGGAATGACAAATTAGAAAGGCAAAGGCAAAGGCAAAGGCAAAGCAAAGTAAAGGCAGAGGGCAAAGCAAAAGCGAAGGCAAAGGCAGAGGGCAAAGGCAAGAGCAAGCGGAGGCACCGACGCGGCAGCGGCGACGCGGTGGACGAAGCTCTAGAAATTTCCACAACCTGCCGCAACTTCCGTTGTAGCCCTGTGTTCCTGACCGTTACCAGGAAATTTGGGCCCCCGCACCGTTCGTTCTCGGCGAGGCATTCCCCTCGTTAGAACCATCAACCGGTCGTTGTGCCTTCGTCCAGGTGTCTTGGAATTGGACACCTTCTCCCATGGACGATCGCATGGCGAACAGAGCCTTGTAGTGCAACTCTGTGTTGACGGTGGTGCCTTGCTCCGCGGCAGGTGCCGGACGTCGTTGCCCTGTGCGGCGGCGCCGAGGTGAAGTGCAGCTGTAACCGTTTGTTGTGCCTGGGAGATTTCGCCGTGAAGGGCAAACTTTTTCTTTCCCTCCTGCTTGCCGCCGCTCCGCTGTCGGGATATGCCGACCAGCTTGTGCCCGCAGGTTCTGTCATTACGTGCACGATCGCGGAGCCGAAGGTGTCGTCGAAGACACAAAACATCGGCGACCCGATCCTGTGCCAGCTAAGCCACATGGAAGCGTATGGGCGGACACAGTTCCCCTACGGCGCCTACCTGGAAGGGCGCTTTGAGGAGTACAAGGACCCCGGCCACTTTGTGGGCAAGGGCTGGATGGAGCTGAAGTTCGATCGGTTGATTGTGGAGCCGGACACCGTGGTGCCGGTGAACATGCGCGTGGTCGCGACGCCGAAGTACCCGGTGGACAAAGAAGGCCGGATCCACGGAACGGGGCACCCGGTACGCGATGCGATCGAGTGGTCGATTCCGCTGCTTTGGCCGATCGATCTGATTAACCTGCCGCGTCGCGGTCCCAGGCCGGTGCTGGCCGCTGAAACGCGGATGACCATCAAGGTGCTGGATGATTTCGGTATTCCGACACCGCAGGAGAACGCCGTCCGCAACCCGGCGCTGATCTCGCGGCAAACGCCCGATGAGCCGACCTATCAGCAGTACCGGCAACCCTACCAGCAGCCGTATTACCCACCACAGCAGCCACAGGCGCAGCCGTACTACCCGCCGCAGGGGAGCTACGCGCCGCCACCGCAACCCGCCTACAGCTATGCGCCCCCCGCGCAGCAGCCAACGGTGATCGTGGTGCAGGCACCGCAGCCTTTGTACATGCAGGCGCCCGCACCGACGGTGGTGGTGCAACAGGGGCCCACGTACCCGCCCC
>CAXTRU010000087.1:6909-10928 GCA_964246665.1 uncultured Acidobacteriaceae bacterium | reverse complement strand
CGCAACTGGCACATCAGCTCTTCAATCCTCAGCAACGCCGTTAGGTAACGATAAACGCCGTTGTGTGGACTTGCAGTGCAGGAAGATGGGCCTTCAAACGCTATGGTTGGTTGTTTGATCGCGCACGTCACTCCTTGCCTTCCACCAACAGCTGCTCAATCTTGCCATCCGGCTCCAGGTACACCGTGAGGCGAAGCTTAGTGCCGTCAGCAAAGTTTGCCTGATAGCTGCCGAAGGTCATGCCGCCGCGTAGCGCGGACTGCTCCAGCGTGACGTCTTGAAGCTTGCCGAGCGGTGCGAGGCTGGACTGGAAGTCACGCAGCGCGTCGGCGTTGAAATAGGCGCTGGCATCCGGGGTGAAGAGGCTGCGGTCGATTTTGCCTTGCAGAAGACCGCCGAGGATGGCCTGCAGCTTGGGGGTGAAGGCGTTGGCGGCGGTATCCGACGGGCGCGCAGCTTTGCTGGCCTTGAGGATGATGGGCAGCAGCGCCTGGCCGATCTCGCCGGCAGCGCCGGAGGCTTCCTGGTTGGTAAGCACCGAGATCGCGATGCCCTGGGCGGGAAGGACGATGTTTTCTGCGACAAACCCGCCGACCTCGCCGGAGTGCTCGATCTCCAACTCACCATTCAGCGTGCGCACAAAGATGCCGAGGCCGTAGTGCGTATCGGTGCCGTTCTTCAGGATGAAGGGCGTGACCATCTGGTGATAGCTGGCCGGGGTCAGCAGGCTTTGGTTGACGAAGGTCAGGTCCCAGGTCACCAGCGATCTGACCGGCATCGCGAGGTCCGCATCGCCGAAGTACCAGCCGGAAGCTTCCATCGCGGCGGGGCGCAGCGGTGCCAGCGCGTTGCGCATGTAGCCGGTCACCTGCAGTTGGTTGCGGTCTGTGTTCAGGTTGAGCACGCCCTCGAGGTGCGCCGGTTCCAGCACGCGGGTGCGGAGGAAGTGTGCGAAGGGCATGCCGCTTGCCTTCTGCACGATCAGCGCGGCCAGCTCAAAGTTGGTGTTCGAGTACTGCCACTGGGTGCCTGGGTCGAAGTCCAGCGGCTTGCCGGCGAACTCTTCGACGATCTCCAGCGGGTCCTCGGGCTTGAGCCAGCGCGGGATGGTGTAGTCCTGCGGCGCGTAATCCTGGTAGCCCGAGGTGTGCGTCAGCAGGTTGCGGATGGTTATTTCGCCGGCGCGGGTCAGCTGCGGAAAGAACTTCGCGACGGGGTCGTCCAGTGTCAGCTTGCCGTCTTGCTGCAGCAATAGAATCGCCGTCGCCGTGAACTGCTTGGAGATGGAGCCGATCGGGTAGGCCATCGCTGGCGTCGCCGGAACCGCTGGCTGCAAACGGGCGAGCCCAAAGGCGTGCGCGTAGACCGGCTTGCCATTCTGCGCGATGCCGACGGAGGCCGAGGGCAGGCCGCTTTCGGTGACGATCTTTCCGGCGGCGGCCTCAATCTGTTGCGTGGTGGCGCTGTCCATCTGAGCGCTTGCAGCGGGCAGGGCAAGAGCGAACAACAGGGCAAAGCAGGGAAGCAGAACAGGGCGGCCGCAGCAGGGCGCGAAGAGTCTCATCGCCGGTGAGCATACCACCATGACGGTCTGGATTCGGCGGGCTCCCAGGCCATGCGCTTGGCCGTTGTGGCTAGCGCTGCACGCCGCGGTACAGCTCCGGCGGCACCAGCCAGCGCGGGTCAAGGCAAACCACACCCACGGGCTCATGGAACGCGGTCACCTGCGAGGGATGGCGCTGGTGCAGATGATCGGTCCAAACCACTTCGCCCTGCGGAATAACGCCACCGCACGGTCCCACGGACGCGGCGCCGTCGCTTTCGATGTAGGGGATGCTATGGAGGGCAACGTAGGAGTACTTGAACGACGGGGGCCTGGACATGGATCACAACCTCGATTTCGATCTCGGTCGAGCAGCGATGATCGGAACGCGCATCGGTCGGAGGCGGGCGTAGCTGCTGGTGTACGCAGGCTCCGCTTCCGCGAGGAAAACAAGCCGCTCCATCGCTCGGATCAATCTACCTTTTTATCGGGTGAGACAAGTACTGGGGCAATCCCTAGTTTGGGGGATGGACGACCAAAGCCCAATGGATCGGAGGCTTCCGGCCCTATCCCTGCGACCGGCGACTTCTGCGCTGGTCGCGCCGCACGTCTTCAGCGCGCCGCTCGGCCTGGCCAAACAATGTCGACAGGATCCCAGCCAATGCCACAATCAGCGCCACCGCGAGCAGCGCGATCCCCGTGGTGCGCCACAACAGGGCGTCGCCCGGCGACCCCGGCTGGCCGGCGATGTTGGTGAAGCTGACGCCGATCGACACCAGCGCCAGGGTGCCGAGTGTTGCCGCAAGGATGTAAAGATTGCGTCCCATGAGGTCTTCTGCCTCCAGAATACGCGCCTGCTCGGCGCTGCGTTCAGCAGGTCAAACCCTATCCGAGGAGGACTAGCTTTCCAGCTCGGCAGAGATCATGTACTCGTGGCCGGAGGGATCCCAGCGAATGGTCAGGATGTTCGGCTTGCAGCAGACCTGGCAATCTTCCACGTATTGCTGGCGCGAGCCGCCGGACTCGTCCACGGTGGTCTCGATCCATTCAAAACAGCCGGCGCATTGGTAGCTTGCAGGGTGCATACATCCTCTCTGCCTTCAGACGGGCAGCAGAGAGGCGGCGATGCATGCGCGTGATGCTTGCGGCGTTGCTGTCCGTGAGTGCCGCTAGCGGCGGCCGGTCCGGTAGGCCGATGTGCCTGCCCCAGACACCAGTGACTGGCTCATCAGCGCGCGGTTCTGGCAGGTGTAGCAGAGTTCGCGCTGATTCAGGACTGCCAACGGCTTCCCGCAAAGCGGGCTGCCGCATAGGCGGGGAGCTTTGATGGCTGGCTTCGGAAACGCGTAGGGATCGAGCATAGGAGACCTCACCCGGCCAGGGGAGGTTTGGGCCAAATGTTTGCCCCACCTTAGCGGAGTCTCGATCCTACCACCTGCGGCAAACCATTGGTGTGAACTGACGCCGGCTCCCGGTCAGGGCTCCTCGAAGAAGCGCTCCACCTCTGAGATTTCGGTGGTTCTGCGGTATGGCGGCAGCGAGTCAAGAAATACAGCGCCGTAGCGGGTCGTGCGGATGCGTGGATCGAGCAACATCAGCACACCGCGGTCGTTGAGCGACCGGATCAGGCGGCCAAAGCCCTGCTTGAGCGTGAGCACTGCCTGCGGAATCTGGAGGTCGTTGAAGGCGTTGCCGCCCGCCGCGGCAATCGCTTCGGTGCGCGCCTTCGTGATGGGATCGGTGGGAACCGCGAAGGGAAGGCGGTCGACGATCACGCAGCTGAGCTGTTCGCCCTGCACGTCAATCCCCTGCCAAAAGCTGCCTGTGCCGAAGAGCACGGCGTTGGGCGTTGAGCGGAACTGCTCCAGCAGCACATGACGCGGCGCCGTGCCCTGCAAAAGGAGCGGGTAGGGCAGCTCGCACAGCAGCCGGTCGTGGAGCTCGCGCATGGCGGCGTAGCTGGTGAACAGGCAAAAGGCACGTCCCTGGGTGATCTCCAGCACGCGGCGGATCTTTTCCGTGGCCTGCCGCACAAACTCGGGGTGGCGCGGGTCCGGCATGGTGGGCGGCAGATACAGCAAGGCCTGCTTCGCATAGTCGAAGTGGCTCGGAACGACGAGTTCTTTGGGGAAGGGCACGCCGAGGCGCTTGCGCAGGTGCTCAAATCCGGGCGAACCGTCCTTCGCGGCAACGGTCAGGGTGGCGGAGGTGAGGATCACCGAGCTGAAGCGCTGGAATAGTGTGTCGCTTAGGAGCTCGGACACGTCAATTGGGGTGGCTTGCAGGTGGGTGGAGAAGGCTTGGAAGGTTTGTGGCGGCTCGGGGGTAACTGCAGATCTCTCCACTCCGCTTCGCTCCGGTCGAGATGACGGGTTGGCGTGCGGTTGCTCCGGTCGAGAGGACGGGTTGGCGTGCGGTTGGTCCGGTCGAGATGACGGGTTGGCGTGCGGTTGGTCCGGTCGAGAGGATAGGTTCG
>CAXTRU010000087.1:0-6809 GCA_964246665.1 uncultured Acidobacteriaceae bacterium | reverse complement strand
TCCGGTCGAGATGACGGGTTGGCGTGCGGTTGGTCCGGTCGAGAGGATAGGTTCGGGGCACCTACGAGTGATGTGGATCGAGGCTGGTTGCGCGCGGCGTTGCGCAGGCCACCCGTGGCGCGACGTTCGATCCAGAAGACAGTGTTCTTGTCCTCGCTTTCGAGCAGGAACTTCAGGTGGTTGCGAATGTCAGCGGCGCGTTTGCGCAGCCCGGGCGCCTCGTCAACCTCTTTCAAGCGGTCGAGCTCGCCTTCCAGCCGGACCAGGGCGTTGCTGGTGGCCAAGTAGGCGTCGCCGCGCGCCTCCAGGAAGTCCGCACGCTCGGTGAACTCGAGCCGGCCCAGATGTGACGAGCCTACAGGCAGCGAACTGAAGAAGAGCTTGGAGCGATCGCGCAGGCTGGCCGTTGCCGACTCAATCCCGGAAGAACTGGCCTGCTTGGCGCGCAGCATGTTCTCGGTGTCGCGGGCGAGTTCGTCGAAGCGCGCGTTCGAGAGCGCCACGCCGAAGTACTGGCTGGCCACGTCTTCCAGCTCATGCGCCTCATCAAAGATCACCGCTGCGGCATCGGGCAGAATGCCCGCGTCAGGCGCATCGCCAGCCTGCTGCTTGATGTTGAGGTCGGCGAAGAAGAGGTGGTGATTGACGATGATGAGCTCGGACTCCATCGCCTTTCGCCGCATGGCCGTGATGAAACACGCCTCGGCGTTGGGGCAGGTTTGGCCCAGGCAGACCTCGGTCCGCGCGTCGAGCTTCGACCAAAGCCCGGAGTTCTCCGGCAGGCTCTCGACCTCGGCCCGGTCGCCGGTCTCGGTGTGGCGCTCCCACTGCAGGATGGCGTGGAACTGCTGGATGTCGTCCAGGCCGGAAAGGATCGGGTTGTCGCGCAAGGCATACAGCTTCTGCTTGCAAACGTAGTTGGCACGACCCTTCATGACGCACACCTTCAGCGGGCCAAGCAGCGACTCGAGGAAGGGGATGTCTTTGAGCGCGAGCTGCTCCTGCAGGTTTTTGGTCCCGGTCGAGATGATGACGCGCTGGTTCATCTCCCGCGCAAAGCGTAGCGCCGGAAGCAGGTAGGCAAGCGTCTTGCCCGTCCCTGTGCCGGCCTCGACGATGAGGTGCCGGCGGTCCTGGAAGGCCTGCTCGATGGCTTTGGCCATGGCTACCTGGCCAGGGCGCTGTTCAAACCGCAGTGCCGACCCTGCGAGCAGCCCGCCGGCGCCGAAGAACTGCGCAAGGCTGGGCAGCCGAGCGGCATCGCGCGCTTCCTGCAGCGGGGTCTTGCAGTCGACGAGTTGAGCAAGGGGCGGCACGATGTGGCTTTCCTCATCATAGTCGCCGTTTCTTCGCCTGCCGATACCCCGCGCGTGGGGACCGCCAGCGAACCGTGCATCGATCCAGGACAGTTCCCGGACAGGTAGCCAGGGAAAAGGTGTGACGCGACCGCAACTCAATCCCACACTTAGGGTTCATTGTCCAACAACGGGGCGATTGCAATGCTTCAAACTTCCTTTGCGAAAAACGCACTCGCGAACAACAGCTACAAAGCATTCGGCATCTACAAACACAAACCGGCCTTTGGAAGTACAGAATCAGGGAGCGTTATGAACGGCCTTGCACGTCTTGTTGCATGCAGTCTTTTTCTTGTTGTTTGCTCAGCTACAGCCCTCGCGGACACAGTAACCGTCTCGGGCTACGTAAATTTCGATCAGACCTACGCGACTTTTAGCGCGCCCTTTTCTACGGGGACGAACACGAGCTACTTCTCCGCATTTTCAAACGGGACCGTAGTCTATCTTCCCGGCACCATCCCCTACATGTACACCGTGCTGAACGGCAATCAAGAGACCTTTACGATTACCGATCCGAACGGCGATGTGCTGGCCTATTACAACCAGAGCAACTCGCCTAGCCAGAGCCATGACGCAAGCGGCAACCTCCTCGTCACGCTGGACGAATCTGGTTACTACACCATCAACGGCGGGCAGCAGCAGGCAGGCTTCTTCGACCTCACGCTGAACGGAACGTCGGCAACGGGTGCAGCCGGGAACGTCTTGTTCACCGGTGTGGGCGGACTCGACATATCGTCACCGACGATTGACGTTACCCCTGAGCCGATGTCCTTCCTGCTTTTGGGTACAGGGATGCTGGGCGCGGCATTGCTGCTGCGCAACCGCAGCCGCCGGCCTGCTTTAAGTCGGGCGTAAAACGGAGAATGCGGCAAGTCCGCAGTTCCTGCCTCTCGTGGTCCGGGTGTCTGCCCGGGCCACTTCCATTCTGCGCTGGAAACCATCACGCAGCTTAAGGCTGCGAAATAACGGCAATTTGAAAATTTCCGGCTTGTTGCGACTAGATCGCCCCCTGCTCCGTCAGTCTTCCAGGCAAGTTGTCTTGCCGAGTTGTGTCAGGTTGCCGGCGAGGTCAAGATGCGTGTAGCCCTCCGTTTTCCGCTCATGTTGTTGTTTGCCCTTGGCCCTGGCCTGCTGATCGGGCAGCAGCCGCAGCCCGCGCCGTCCACCACGCAACCGGCCCAAGGCATCCCAGCGCAAGCCGTTCCAGGCGCCTCACCGACCGCGCCGAACGGCGGCACGGCCGCGCCGCAAACCGCTACGAACACCATTCGTGCAACAGCACGCCTGGTCATCCTTGATGCCGTTGTGGTCGACCCAAAAGGCAACCCTGTCACAGACCTGACCAAAGAGCAGTTCCACATCCAGGAGGATGGCGACAGCCAAACACTGATCAACTTCACGCCTCCTGGGCAGTTTTCGCCGCCCGCTGAGGCGACCATCGACTCCACGGCGGACCTGGATCGCCTGGCGCCGCGGGCACCGGTCAACATCATCCTGCTGGACGAGTTCAACACGCTGTTTGAAGACATGGCGTTCGCGCGGTACTCGCTACAAAAGTTCCTCAAGGCGCAGCCCGACAAACTCGACACGCCGACGATGCTGGTGTCTGTCAGCCTGGAGAAATTCGAAGTTCTGCACGACTACACGCAGAACAAAGACGAGATCCTGCAGGCGTTGGATCATCACTTCGCTGCCTATCCATGGCAGGCGCACAACTACTCGTGGATCGGCCAGCGGTATGCCACCGCGTTCTTCACCCTGCGGCGCGTTGCCGAAGCCAGCAACGGGCATCCTGGGCACAAGAACATGATCTGGATCGGCCGCGGCTTTCCGAGCATCTCCTGGGTGCGCTTCAGCCCCGTGGATCGTGACAACGTGCACAATGCCATGCAGCAGACCATCAACGAGTTGCGCGATGCGCGCGTGACGCTGTACACCATTGACCCCGCCGGGGTCATGGTCGACCCGAGCCGATATGGCACCGAGGCGGCGCTCTTCGATCCCTTCGGCGGCGAACCGAACTTCCAGAAAATCGCCACCGAGACCGGCGGGCGCAACCTGTATGGACGCAACGACGTGGATGCAGAGATTGGCTCGTCCATTCGCGATGGCGCCAGCTTTTACACGCTGACCTACCGGCCCACCAACGTGGTGCGCGACGTCAATCATTTCCGCAGGATCGCTGTGTCGGTCGAAGGCCGGCCGGATCTCAAGGTGGTTACACGGCAGGGCTACTTCGACTCCCGTGCGCCGGCACGCTTGGCACCGGACGGCCAAGCGAACCGCCGGCTGGCCGCGGAACTCGTAGGCGCAGGCACCAGCACGATGGTGTACGACGCCGTTCCGCTAACCTTGACCGCAGGCGATACACCCACGAAGTACATGCTCCACATGGACGCGAAATACGTGCCGTGGACGATCTCGACAGGTGCGGAGCCGCGCCAGACCAAGCTGATCGTCACGGTGACAACCTTCGATAAGAAAGGGAAGTTGCTGAAGTCCGATGCGCGCTCGCTGACCGTCAGCGCAAAGCCGACGGCTCCGCCAACAGGGCCCATCAGCGGACCGCTCACGCTTCCCTTCGAAGTGCCGCCGGACGCCAAGGCGGTGCGGGCTCGCTTTGTGGTGCGAGTGAACGCAAGCGGTCGCATGGGCACGGCAGATCTCGATCTGCTGCATCCGCCCCAGGCCGCCAGTGCGACGCCACCGGCCCCGCCTACCACCTCAAATCCGTAACCAGGTAAGGAGCGCACATACGGCTCCTCTTCTGCTATCTCGTGACGACGTGCCTCAAGGGCTCTCCCTGCAGCGAATCACCACGCATAAAGGCAGCGATGTTGTCGTTCAGGAACTTGAGATCGCCGGGGCCAGCACCGGCGCCGGCAGGATGTCCCCACAGGGACGGAATGGGCTTCAGCGTGACGTGTGGGATGTACTGCGATTCGAAGCGCGCGTCGCCGACAGCGAAGTACAGGTCGGTTGCGGACGGCATGTAAAGCACCGGCACCTTGATGGAGGCCAGCGCCTTCTTCGTGTCCCCGTTGAAGCCGGGCGTGGTGCCGACGTCGTGTTTTTCCCAAGTGCGCAGTTGCAGGATCAGGTCGTTGGCATCGGCACCCTTGATGAAGTCATCGCGAAAGCCCTGGATGACTTTGTCGAGCGTGGCGTTGGGGTCATCCTTCTTCCATAGGTCATCGCGCCACCACTCCTGCGAGTAGAGCCATCCACCCCAGACGACACCGAAGGCCTCGATGCCACGCTTGGGTTCGGCCGTGTAGTTGCCGTTGTTGAAATCGCCATCGGCCGTGATGGCGGCGATCTCGCCTTCATTGCGCACCACGCCATGCGGCCAGCAGCGCGCGGTGCCGCTGGTGGCGACGATGCGGTCCATATAGTTGGGATAGCTAACGGCCCACTGGAACGCTTGCTCGGCGCCCATGCTAAACCCGATAACGGCGCGGAGATGCTGGATGCCAAGCTCCTGCGTCAGCAACTGGTGCACGGCTTCCACGTTGTCGCGGATCGTCATCACCGGGAAGCGTGGGCCATGGAAGGGCTCGGGCGTGTTGCTGGGCGAGGACGAGCTGCCGTTGCCGAAGAGCTCCGTGGTGATGAGGAAGAGCTTGGTGGGGTCAAGCGACTTGGGGTTGGCGCCTGTGGGTGAGCCGATCAGCCACTCATAACCACGGTACTTCGCCATGTAGTGCGAGGGCAGCAGGACGGCGTTGTCCTTTGCTGCATCCAGTGTGCCGTAGGTGCCGTAGACGACCTTGAGCTCCGGCACGACGCCGCCGCTTTCGGTTTTGAAGTTGTGGAGGAAAAATTCGTGGCGCGTGGACGCCGGCGGTGTGGGCTTCTGCGCTAGGGCGGGCATGCAGCTGAACAGCAGCGCAGCGACGACGGCGCAGCGCGAACCAGCACAGCGTAGGGCAAAGGTCATGCGAATCTCCTGTTGAGTGACCAGAGTACGTGGTTTGCGAAGATTGTTGCCGACGCCCTGCAACGTTCTCGCCACACCCGGCGAACAAAGGTGCGTGGCAGGGCAGGCTGGTTCGCTTCCATACTGGAGCTACCGATCGGACGTGACGGCGTCCAGGGCAACACCGGCGGCTGAACTTTCGCCCTGACGAAGCGAAAGCCCCGGGGTAGCAGCCCCGGGGCGTTTCTTTGGTCCGAAAGGTGGTGATGCTGTATGCGACCCGTAAGGGTACGCATCGGTCGCGCTTCGTTTGAGCTGCCCGGGGAATACACCCCACTTCTCATCGGAGCGTTGCTGCTGTTGCTGAGCAAGCTGGGGCACATGGTGCTCCGTTTGCTTTTCCACCAGTGATCATCAACAGGTCGAGGCGGAAGTCACCCGTCTCGGCCTTCCTTGATTTGATGCCCACCATAACCGCCTGTCAACCAAACTTTCGTTACACACGACCCTTCGCCGAAGGCTAGTGCACGCCCCCGAGCAGTTGGACGAATCTGCGAAAGCCTGCCTGGCGCGCAGCGGAGTTCTCCGCGCTGGCGTCAGGCGCTTCGCCGGCGCGCATAAAGCCATGGCCCGCACCGTCGTAGACGATTGGCTCATACACCTTGCCGGCGGCCTTCATGTCGACCTTGGTTTGATCGACCGTTGAGGTGATGCGGGCGTCGTTGCCGGCGTAGAAGCCGTACACCGGCGCGGTGGTGTTCTTCATGGCTTCCGCGGGAGGCGGCGGGCCGTAAAAGACGAAGGCTGCGCTCAGGTCGTGGCGACGTGTCGCGAAGAGGAAGCTCTTGCCGCCACCCCAGCAGAAGCCGCCGACAAAGAGCTTGCCGCTGGCCGCAGGCAGGTGCTTGCCGTAGTCGGCCGCAGCGTCGAGGTCGGCAAGGACACCGGGGTCGGGCAGGGAGGAAACAGCCTTTACCACCGCGCTCTGATCGGGAAAAGCCGCCGTGCCGCCGGGCGTCGCGGGAACAAAGGCTGTGCCACCCCCGGCCTGCGGCATGCCCATGTGTGCGTGATCTTCTGCCTGCGCCGTGGCCGATACGCGCGTCAGTACCGGAAGCTGCCCGGAAGCGCAGTTCATTGGGTCGCAAGCCATGCCGGAAAGAGGCGGAAAGTGGTTGGATTCCCGCATGCTGGCGGCGGTGGGTGTTGCCGGTCCATAGCCGCTCAGCAGGTCCGGCTCCACAACGATGTAGCCTGCCGCGGCCACCTCATCGGCCATCTCGCGCGCCCAATCGCTCAGCCCAAAAATTTCATGGATCAGCACCACAACCGGCGCTTTGCCTTTGACCTCCGGATACACCACCCAGGCCTGCAGGTTGCGCCCGCCGGGCTCGTGGATGGTGACGTATTCGCCATGCCGTGGACTCTTGTCGAGGTTGGCTTTAGCCCAGGCCTGGCCCTGCGCGGTGGTCACGCTGCCGGGCACCAGCGTTGAAAGAACAAGGGCCGCCGCACCTGCGAAGTTGCTCCATGTA
>CAXTRU010000086.1:0-11051 GCA_964246665.1 uncultured Acidobacteriaceae bacterium | reverse complement strand
CCGCCTCGACGCCACGCTTCCCGCGAGCGAAACAGCTGCAAACGCACTTCTGATCATGCCTACGTTGCCCGTTTTGCCCAATACGCTCTCCCCTACCGTCGACTCGACCTTAGTCTCTGGCCTGCCTCGTCGGCTGGCTGCCGGTCTTGCTGCAACCCTCGTAGTCGCCGTAGCCGCGCATGTCGCGTTTCCATTGCCCTTTACGCCGGTGCCCTTCACGCTGCAGCCCTTGGCGGTGCTATGCGTTGGTCTTTTCCTGGGCCCGGTCGATGGCGCCCTCGCGATGTTGGCCTACCTCGCGGAAGGTGCTGCGGGCCTGCCGGTGTTCAGTCCCACAGGGCCGGGCGGCTTACTGCAGATCGTCGGTCCGACAGGCGGGTTCCTGATGGCTTACCCGCTGGTTGCCTCCCTTAGCGGCAGCCTCCGCCGTTTTAGCCCCAAGGTGGATCCGTTCCTGGCTGCGGCGTCAGGCTGCCTCTTGGCGACGGTCGTTCTGTTCCTTTTTGGAGCACTCTGGCTGGCAGGTATGGCTCACCTTGGAGCGAGTGCGGTCTTCACCGCCGCGGTTGCTCCATTTATCCCAGGAGAAGCCGTCAAGATCCTCGTCGCGGCCGGCGTCTATCGCGCCGTCTCCTCGCACCAACGGGCGCGGTAGGTTTAGCGCCCAGAGTTCGGAAAGAAACTATGCTTGCAGCGCCTCCTCAGGTTCGTGAAATCACCATCGCCCACAGTCCAGATTCAGATGACGCCTTCATGTTTTATGGCCTTGCCACAAATAAGGTGCGCGTTCCGGGCTACAAGTTCAGTCACACGCTGACCGATATCGAGACACTGAACCGTAAGGCGATGGAGGAGCAGACCTACGACGTCACGGCAGTCAGCTTTCACGCCTATCCATATATCCAGGACAACTACACGCTGATGAACTGTGGCGGATCCGTGGGCGAAAACTACGGGCCGATGATCATCTCGCCACGGGCCTTTACGCTCGACGAGATCAAGCGTGTGCGCATTGCCGTACCCGGCACGATGACCACCGCTTATCTCAGCCTGAAGCTGTTTGCCCCTGAGGTGGAGACCGTCACCGTTCCGTTCGACCAGATCATTCCAGCGGTGTTGGCGGGCGAGTTTGAGGCGGGATTGATCATTCACGAAGGCCAGCTCACCTATGCGCGCGACGGGCTCAAAAAGATTCTCGACCTGGGCGTTTGGTGGACCGAGCAGACGGGACTTCCGTTGCCCTTGGGGGGCAACGCCATTCGTCGCTCGCTGGGTCCTGAGGTGCAGAAGATCGTCACGCAAGCACTGCGCGACAGCATCCAGCATGCCCTCGCTCACCGCGACGAGGCGCTCGAGTACGCGATGCAGTTTGCCCGCGATCTCGACACTTCGCTCGCGAACCGCTTCGTCGGCATGTACGTCAATGAGCGCACGTTGAACTACGGCGAGGACGGCCGGGTGGCCATCCGCAAGCTGCTCGAGATGGGGTACGATCGCGGCATCATCCCGCACCCCGCGCAGGTTGACTTCGCCGAGTAATCGGCAGGCAGGATTAGGCCTTGCGTGTCCCGCCAGGCCCAATCCGTGGTACAGTAAAACCGATGTGACGGTTGATGACGTCACTCACTTCTCGAGGGCGCCGATTCGCGGTGCGTTCGTGCCGGACGCGTAGCTCAACTGGCAGAGCATTCGACTCTTAATCGACAGGTTGAAGGTTCGATTCCTTCCGCGTCCACCATCCCAAGATGCCGCAAGATGAAGCTAAGATCTTTGATCGGCGTCGCGCTTGAACTCACGGCATCGTCCCGCAATCTAAAGCCACCATGTCATCCACGATGACGGTTGCCCGTCTACGACGCCGGCGATGTTTGCGGCCATCGTTCCCTGCTTGTCCCTCACTAGGTCGGCTTGCTTTGGGCGGCTGCTACCTCCGATCGCCTGCGCCACGGCACGGCGGCCTTAACCAGCCAGCATCGGTGGGCGCGCTCCGCAAACGAGCATAAAAGAAATCTCTCCTACGCCTGGCGTGGATATAGCATGGGGCGGTCCAACAACCCCACTTAGGAGACGCAGCCATGAACCGCGCCAGCACTCGTAGAAGCTTCCTTGCAGTTTTGGCCGGATGCACTGCGGCCGTGGGCTGCCTATCTCATAGCGCCGCGGCGGGGCTGCAACGGAATGTACAACCGCTGCCGTCGCCGAACGCCCCAAGAAACCAGAATGTTCCAGGTGGATTGGACACTCACCCCACCGATTCACCTGACCGTGTGCCGGTGAGCACGGTCAATGCGCCGCAACTTGCGGCCATGGTGCAGCAGCTGTACCAGATGACCTCCGAACTGAAGCAGGAGATCGACCGCAGCAACTTGAAAGACATGCTGCCGGTGGACCTCATCAAGCGCGCCCATGAGATTGAGAAGCTCGCGAAGAGCATACGGGAGAAGGCCAGGGGCTGAGTTGCGACAGTATCCTGGGTCAGGAACGAGCCCGAGAGGACGTCATGCCAGGTCTCCTATCGTCTTCTCAGAGCCCAAGCCAGCCGATTTAGATCGAGGTTCCTTGGCACCTTCCCGTGGCCATGCGAAGCCGCCATGACCCGACCAGAACACTAGTCCTGGAAGGCTTCGCCCGCCTTCGCGATACGGATGCGGTGGTCCGTGAAGGTGTTCTGCATCTCCGGCACATACACCTGCGGCATGTGGCAGCTGGCGCACTTTGTTGTGGCAACCGGACACCCAGGCGCCTGAGCGCCATGCCCATCCGCTAGAGCCGTCCCGCTCGTCGCCTTGGCGGAGCCGGCATGACAGCGAAGGCAGGCGGCATCGTAGGTCGCGATGTCCGTTACCAGCTCCCGATGCGGGTCATGGCAGGCGGTGCAGACCAATCGCGGGTCACCCTCCTTGCCCCAGCACTTGCTGGTAACCAACCGGTACGGGGCAGACCGCACGGTGGACGGTCCGGTAACATGCGCCAGCTTCACATCCCACCAGGTGCCATGGCAGGCACCGCAGAACTCGACAGACTCCGTCGGGGAAAGGTGTGACGGATCATAGACACCAAGCTCCTCCGTCGCGGCGGACGCAGCGCTTGAGCCTCCCATCAAACGTACGTGATTGGCACTCGGGCCATGGCATGCCTCGCAGGTCACACCCGGCGTTAGCCCTTCCTCATTGAAACGTTCTGCGATGTTGACCGCGGTGGCGTGGCAGCTGAAGCAGCGAATCAGTTCCGGTGTTTGCACCTCGCGGCCTTGCGCGATCTCGAGATCTGCTGGCTGTTCCAGAGCGCGCGCAGGGGTAAACCCAAGGGTCTTCTGGCTCTGAAAAAATGTCGTCCTGGCCTCAAGGAAGTGACCTTCCCCGGTTTTCACAAGGTACGATTGTCCAACCCGGCCAGTGCCGAAGATCCAAAGCACCGGAAGGGCAACCGTCCGCGTGCCATCCGAGACCGCGTAAACACTTTGCCAGCGAGCCGCCTCCTTTGTCGTCGTGATCCGGTACAGATCACGCCCGAAGCTGAAACGTAAGTCCTGGTGCTGATGAAGTACGTCCGCGGTGTCGGCGTGCATCGCCGTTCGGCCCATGGATGACGCCTGCGCCGTCACTGCCATACCACCATGGCAGCGCGCACAGGCTTCCTTTCCGGCGAACGCAGATACCGATTCCGCGGATTTGGTCGGCCAGAAACCAGGTCCAGAGACATGGTCTTCCGTAGACGACTGGGCATAGCCGCACGGTGCCGAGCCAAGCATGCAGGCAAGGTAGACACACAGAAACATCGCGCCACGCACGGAGGATGCGGGCCAGGCAGACCAGCGTTGGCGATTGTTTGCTGCTAGCGTCTTGGGCTTGCGCAACACCCACCCAACTTACGGGAGCGCGTCGTTCACGGGCAAGTTAGACCGATCTTGGTCGTGCCACGTTCGGGTGATTGACCCCGCCGTTTCTCTGCTCTGCAATCGTTCACAGACCTGTTTCGCTATCACGTGACTCAAAGCAAAGATTTGGCAAAAGAATTCCCTTGACATTCCTATGTACGCGTACACAGAATGCAGGTCGATCACAGAACAGGTCTGAACATGGCTTCGGTTTCGATGCTCAGCGCGCACCTTGGTGCTCCCGCTCGCGAAGACACCCGCTTGTCGGACTGAAGAACCATTGGACCGGGCTCGTTGTGCTTCGGTGATTTCACCGAAGGATTGCTGCATTTTCGGAGGACGTGATGAGAAAGTTGAAACGGCTCGCTCGCCGAGCCCAAACCCCTGGACTGCTGCTTGGCTGCAGCTTCGCGGCAACGCTGGCTTTGTCGCCGGTTGCACATGCCCAGGTCTATTACGGCTCGATCACCGGCAACGTGACCGACGCCAGTGGTGCCGCGGTTCCCGGCGCCGCAGTGACCGTTGTCAACACGGGCACAAATGTACGGTTTATCGCCAAAACAACGGACCAGGGCAGCTACACTGTGGCGCAGCTCCCCGTCGGCACGTATGAGGTCGATATCGAATCGGCCAACTTCAAGAAATTTGTCTCGCAGGGCGTCGAGGTGCACACGTCCACCAGTACCGAAGTGAGCGCTTCGCTACAGGTCGGTTCCAGCGGCGAAACCGTGACCGTGGAAGCCAACCAGGTCCAGGTGCAGACGACAGACGCTTCCGTCGGCGAAGTCATCGACGGCACCCAGGTTCGCGAACTTCCGTTGAATGGTGAGAACTTCATCGGACTCACCCAGCTTTCGCCCGGCGTTTCGGCTGCTGCCAGCTTCGACGCAACCGGCAAAGGCTTGCAGGGCGGCGTGAACTTCTCCGTCAACGGCAACCCGTATAACAACAATCTCTTCCTGGTGGACGGCGTCAATAACAACGACGTTGGGTCTGGCCGTACCATCCTCATCTATCCGGCAACAGACACCATCGCCGAGTTCAAGATGATTCGGAACTCCTACGGCCCAGAATACGGCCAGGCATCCGGCGCGATCATCAGCCTTACCACGCGGTCAGGCAGCAACACCATCCATGGCGGCTTTTTCTACTCCGGCCGTAATGACTTTCTTGACGCGAACGATTGGGTGTCCAACAACAATGGCACCGGCAAAGCCAAGCTTCGTCGCAGCGACTGGGGTTACTACCTAGCCGGCCCGGTGCTCAAGGACAAGCTGTTCCTGTGGTTCAACCAGGAATGGGATCGTGAAGAACGCGGAGGCTCCTACGCGACCTGCGTACCGACCGACGCTGAATCGGCTGGCGACTTCAGCGGTTATGGCACGGCGACCACCGATCAATGCGGCGCTACCATCCCAACCATTCCCGCACAGTTCCAGGCCGCTGGCAATCCGCTGAAGATTGCCAATCCAGACAAGGGCGGTCTGCTGATCGCGCAGTTCTATCCGTCCGCCAACGTCAATGCAAACCAAATGCTGACCAACTCCAACGGGTACAACTGGGCTTCCTCCATCCCGAACAAAAACAACTGGAGCGAGTACAACACTCGCGGCGACTACGACCTGACTAAGAATCACCGCATCACGGTTCGCTGGACGCATGATGATTGGGCCAACCCGTTTCCGAACAACCCCGGGTTTGATGGCCTGTGGGGCGACTCAAACTTCCCGACCGTAGGCTCAAATTGGAGCCAGCCGTCCACCAGCATCATGGGCAAGCTGAGCTCCACCATCCACAACACGATGGTGAACGACGTCGAGTTCGGCTACGGCCACAACGCCATCGTCACCAGCCTGGCAGGTACCCGCGCCGCCATCGTGCCGGCGTTGCAGCAAGCATACCCGGCCACCTTTCCTTCTGCTCTGAAGCAGCCGGACGAGTTCTTCGGCGGCTGGGGCGGCCTGAACCCCTACGGTTCCAACAACGGCAACTCGTCTATCTGGAACATCGCTCCTTATGGCAATCACGAAGACCTCTACACCGTGCAGGACAACCTGTCCAAGGTGAAGGGAAATCATGTCTATAAGGCCGGTGTCTTCATCGGCGACAGCATCAAGGTGGAAGACAGTGGCAACGGAGCAGACCGTCCTACCCTTCCCAGCAATGTTTTCTGTCAAACCGACAAGAACAACAACACGATCACAGGACCGGGTCTCCCCGCCTGCGCAAAAACCAATAATGCGCTAGCAAATGTCCTTATCCCGGGCACCGGCAGCACACCGCAAGAGTTCAACGTAAGCGAGGGCAGCACCGACGCAACAGCGTATGTTCGCTGGCACGACTACGAGTTCTATGCCCAGGACTCCTGGAAGATCCGGCGTAACCTGACCCTTGACTACGGCTTCCGTTGGTCTTTCTTCCGCGAGCCCTACGGCGACGACAATCACTGGTCCAACTGGAACCCCTCGGCCTGGAGTGCGGCGCAAGCTCAGACAAACCCGCAGGACGTCTGCAATGGCCTGCTGATCGTCCCAGGAACCACGCCATGCGCCGATGCCGCCAAGTTGCTGAACAGCCTCGGCGCGAACATCACACTATCAAGTGGCACCCCCGGCCCGAACCGTGCTCTCGTGCAACAGTCCAACCACAACATCGCTCCGCGCGTTGGCATCGCGTGGGATGTCTTCGGCACCGGGGAAACCGCTCTACGTTTCGGCGGTGGGCAGTTCTATCAGCGCGAGATCGTCGGCTTTGACGAGAACGCGGCGAAGTCAGCCCCGTACTCCCTGAACGCCTCCAGCGATCGTTCGATAGACACGCCGTCTCCGCTTGCCGGAGCGTCCCTTTCCCCCGGTTTTGCGAAAGACCCCCGTCCCATCACACCCAACTCCTGGCAGTGGAATGCCACGCTGGAACAGCAGCTACATCGCAACACCACCTTTGAGCTCGGTTATGTGGGCAATACGGCGGTGCACTTAAGCTCCATGTACGACGCAAACGCCGTACCGGAGAGCAACTGGCTGCAGGAGGCCTTCGCTCCGAACCCGACAGCTCAGGACTCCTTCCGTCCAGCCAGCAACTTCGGTACGGTGGGTGGCTTTGCCCGCTACGGTCACGCCACGTACCACTCGGTTCAGACGTTGTTCCGGTCGCAGGTTGGCCGGTCAACCTTCCAGGCCGCGTACACCTGGTCTCACTCCATCGGTAACGTCGATCTGGACAACTCCTCCGGCAGCTTTAATCAGGAGGCAACGCTTTCCGTTCAGAATCCACGCCTGGACAAGCACAACACCAACATCAACCGACCGAACATCTTCGTTGCCAATGAAGTCTTCTTCCTGCCCACGTTCAGTAAGTCGAATGAACTGGTCCGGCAGTCCGTCGGCGGCTGGGAGCTGAACAGCATCTTCACGGCAGCGCACGGCTCCTCGTTGACCGTCTACGGCAGCCTTCCTGGTGGTGGCTGCACCAACCTCGATGTCAACGGCAACTGCATTAGCGGGTATGCCAGCACCGTCAACAGCCTGATCGGCACCGGGTACACCGGCAACAATCAACCCCTTGCCACCGGCATCAACTGCAATGCCGGACAGCACGGGAACCAGATCCTGAACGCAAACGCCTTCACCCTTGTGGGCTATGCGATCGGGACGATCCCATCGAACATCTCCGGCCGTGGTCAGTGCTACGGCGCACCCACAACCGACCTGGACGCGCAGCTCGCCAAGAACTGGCAGATCAAGGAGAAGTATCGGATCAAGTTCCAGTTCGACTTCTTCGACCTGCTGAACCACCCGAACTTCAACACCAACGGCCTTGAAGCGGCTACCTACACGCCATCCTCTTCGGTCTACTGCGGTGGAGCCCATGCGGCCACGCCCGGCGGCGGTCCCACCGGACTTCCCTGCAGCCCAACCAACAACATCATCACAACCGCTCCTGCTCCTGCCGCGAACGCCTTCGGCAACATACAGGCGCTGCAACCCGGAAAATCGAATCGCGAGCTACAGTACGCTTTGCACTTTGACTTCTAGGTTGTCGTTCCCTGCCTCACCTCAACCACGGCGGGGTCTCGAAAGAGACTCCGCCGTTTTCTCTGCGATAAACTCACCCCATCGAATGATTTTGTCCCATCATCTGAGTTCCGCGCCAGCGCAACGGCTCCCTCGTACCGGCAGGTGTACGCGAGGCGTCTTCGGCGCACTGATTCTTGGGCTTAGTTGCTCGATTGCCGGTGCGCAAGCTCGTCCTCAGCCCGCGCACCATGACGCTGTGCCGCAGGACGAGTTGCTGTCTCGCCTCACCACGGCGCGGGCTGCGCGTGAGAGCCGTGATCCCGGAGCTGTGGCTTCCGCAAACAGCCTGGTCATCGCCTCCGCTTTGCGCGAACTCGCCGGGATTCGTTCTGTTGAGGGCGCCTTTCCACAAGCAATCGATCTGTACAAGAGCTCGCTACGCTTTGAACAAACCACCGCTGCCGCTCTATCGCTGGCAACCGTCGAAGTGGAGAACGGGCAGTACGAGAGCGCGATCCAACTCGCAAGCCAGATCCACCAGGCCGACCCGAAACAGGTGCAAGCCGATCGCATCCTGAGCAGCGCGCTCATGCAGAAGGGCGATTTCGTTGCTGCAGTCAACCCTCTTAGCCGCGTGGCGCAAGCCAGCCCTTCTGTCGAAAACCAGTACGCCCTGGCGAATTGTCTGCTGCAAACCAAGCGACCTGACGATCGGGCTCGTGCGCAAAGCATATTCAAGGAGATTGCCACGGAGCACGGCGATTCGGGTTCTCTGCATGTGCTTATCGGTCGTGCGTACCGCGATGCCGGCGACCTGCCCGATGCCGTTCAAGAGTTTCAGCGCGCGCTCGAAATCGACCCACGGACGCCCCATGCCCACTACTTTCTGGGCCTGGCCAAGCTCTCGCTCAACGAGTGGAAACCGACGCCCGAGGCCGATGCGGAGATCAAGAAAGAAGCAGAGCTCTTTCCGCAGGATTACCTGGCAAACTACATGACCGGTTTCCTTGCCTCCGGGGAGCGTCGTTACGAGGACGCGAAACCTTTTCTGCAAGCCGCGGCCACACTCGACCCAACCGCGCCGGAGCCGCCCCTATACCTTGGTCTGAACGCCTACGCCCAGGGCAACAACGCAGAGGCCGAGCCCGCATTGCGCAAGGCGGTGGCGCTCACAGGAGCCGATGAGGCTCGATCCAACTTCCAGATTCGCAGAGCCTATGTCGACCTTGGGCGAATCCTCGCCAACTCCGGACGTAAGGACGAGAGTGAGGTGTTCCTTACCAAAGCGCGGGAACTGCAAAACAAGACAATGGAGCAGAGCCAACAAAGCATCGCCAGTATGGCCGGTGCCGGCTCCAACGCGGCGGGCGTTGTTGCGCTAGCCCCGGCCGCTGCAGACGAGGCAAGCGCTCGTCGCGACGAGACGGCCGTGCTGGACCAGAGCTTCAAGTCGTCGGCAAAGCTGACCGAGGCGCAAAAAGCTGAGCTGCAGCAAAGAGAAACGCAGCTGCGCTCTGTCCTGGGCCTCGCCTACAACGACCTAGGCACGTCGGAGGCCGTGCAGGGACACTACCCTGAAGCAGTTGGCCTGTACCGAAAGGCGGAGGACTGGGACGCTTCGCTGCCCGGTCTACACCGAAATCTTGGGCAAAGCGAGTTTCGTGCGCAGGATTACGAGGGCGCGATCTCTCCACTGACACAGGCGCTGCTGCAGGAGCCAGGCAGTCGCGCTATCCGCGCCATGCTCGGTATCGCCTACTTCGACCTGAACCGTTTCGTGGAGGCAGCCCACACCTTTGCACCCCTGGGTGCCGACGGCATGCAGGATGCGCAAGTGGGCTACGCGTGGGCTGCATCGCTGACCCACACAGGCGACCTAACGCAGGCAACGAAAGTCCTGACCGCGTACGCTGCCCAGTCGCAGCCGCCCGATGTCGAGCTGCTCGTAGGGCAGTTGTGGACAGCTCTTGGCGACTACCCACGCGCAATCAGCACCTTTCAACATGCGCTCGCCGAACATCCGGCCCTGCCGATGGCGCACCTCGGCATGGGCCTGGCGTACCTTCGATCAGAGCAGTGGCCTGACGCCGGCCGCGAGTTTCAGGCAGAGCTCGCCATCGCTCCGGGAAATCCGGATGCGACGTATCATCTGGGCTATGTCTACCTGCAACAGAACAGAGTCGATGATGCGTTGAGGCTATTTCGGCAGGTCGTCGCCGCCCATCCCGGCTACGCCAATGCGCAGTACCAGCTCGGTAAGCTCGAGCTCGAACGCGGGCAGGTGCCGGAGGCGATCACGCACTTACAAGCCGCGGAGCACGCCAGTCCGCGCACGGACTATATCCACTACCAGTTGCAAGCCGCATACCGCAAGGCAAGCCGCCCAGAGGACGCTGAGAAAGAGTTGGCGATCTACAAGCAGCTGAAGGCGAGCGCCCGCGAACAGGCCGCGGACCGCGTGTCTGCGCACTGATCCCATGACACCCAAGGCTCGAAGAATACAAAGCTTCACCAATCGTTCGCTGAGCCTATGGATCTGCTTGGCACTGGCACTCGCCTTGAGGACAGCTAAGGCGGCCGGGCAAAGTGGGCATCCCACCCCGCCTCCACCGCCGCCCGGGGCCAAGCTCACCAAGTGCACCGGCAGGCCCATTCCACAGCTGCAGGACGTCACCGCCGCCTCGGGCATCCACTTCCAACACACCTCCGATCCATCCAAGCGCTACATTGTCGAGTCCATGAGCGGTGGGGTCCTCCTGCTCGACTACGACCGCGACGGCTGGCCCGACATTTACTTCACCAATGCCCCTACCGTGGACCAGGCCGTCAAAGGCGTGAAAACCCTCGGCGCGCTGTACCACAACAATCACGATGGAACCTTTACCGATGTCACGGCAAAATCAGGGCTGTCTTCGAGCTGTTTCGGGATGGGCGGTGCCGTGGGCGACATCAACAATGATGGCTGGCCCGACCTCTACCTGACCTGCCTGGGTGGCAACGTGCTGTACCGCAACAATGGCGACGGCACCTTTACTGACATAACGGCGAAGGCTGGCGTCGCCGATGGGCGTTGGTCGACCGGCGCGGCCTTTGGAGATTACGACGGAGACGGATTCGTCGATCTGATGGTGACCAATTACGTCGATTTTCACTTGAAT
>CAXTRU010000085.1:0-11115 GCA_964246665.1 uncultured Acidobacteriaceae bacterium | reverse complement strand
GGGCAAGGCTGCTCGCCGTGAGCGGGCCGAGCAGTTGCAACCAGCCCTGCAGCAGAGCGGTTGTGGCACCATCCTCCGGCGAGATGGGATGGGCGGGACGGTACTCGGTTCCGGCCAGCGTCGTAGTCTCGCGCGGCTCAGCGACGGCCGGGGCAGGTTGGGGCAGCGCCGCGTCTGGCCATAGGAGATGGGCATCGGCCAGGCGCTCGGTGGCGATCCAGGCGTCTTCCTCGCCCAAGACCACAGAGTGTGCCCTGCCCTGCTGTTGCAATTGGTCGAACAACTGCGGCCAGTGCTGGGCGGCGCGGGGCTTTTCGGTGGCGCGTTGCTCCAGGAAGCTGACCGGGAGCGCAACGAGTTGCAGCAGCAGGTCGTGAAGCTCATGCTCATCACGCACGTCCGGCCACAACGTGTCGCGTACCGTGTTGATGGCTGCCTGCTCCAGCCGGCCTGCACCTTCGGTAACGGCATCCGGCAGGGTACGACGCAGTTGCACGGCGCGTGCCCGGCGGGCTTCCAGGTCGGCCTCATCCAGGTAGGCGTACGGCATCGCGTTCAGCAGCTCATGCGCAAACTGCGACGGCACGGGCGTGTCCACGGCTAGGCACTGGATGCTGCCATTGGCGATGCCCCGCAGCAGGGCCTCCAGACCGTCGATGTCCATGGCTTCGGTGAGCGTGTCACGCATCACCTCCCGCACGAGCGGGTGGTCGGGGATCTCGATGTCGCCGGTCATCGTCTCCGGACAAGCCGAGGCATGCGGGAAGACGCTGGCGAGCAAATCATCAGACCGCGTGCGCTGCACCTGTGGGGCCACACGTTTGCCCTTCTGCATGCGCAGTAGTTGCAGGCTGCGGCCGGCAGCCCAACGCCAACGATTCTTAAAAAGGGGCGACGGAATGCAGGCCTGCTGGAGCAACTCGCGGGCGGTGAACTCGGTGAGGTACTGGAAGACGTCGCTGAGCGGGAAGCTGTGTTGCTCGGCCAGCGAGATGTTGATGCCGTTGTCAGTGGCTGCCGCTTGCAGCTCGAAGTTGAAGCCGCGGCAGAACCGCTTGCGCAGCGCCAGGCCCCAGGCCTTGTTGAGCCGGCCGCCGAACGGCGCATGCAAGATGAGCTGTTGGCCGCCGCCTTCGTCGAAGAAACGTTCCGCGATGATGGTTTGCTTGGTTGGGACGGCGCCGAGCACGCTGCGCCCCGCGACGATGTAGGTGATGAGTTGCAGCGCGGCGGAGTCGCACAGGAAGCACTCCCGCTTGAGCCACGCCACGCAGTCGCGCACCTCAGGATGCAGGGCGCCCCAGCGCTCGTCGCGGTAGGGGCTTACGGAAACGTCCTCCGCGCTGCCGGAGCCGACGACTGCGGACGGTTTCACGTTGCGGGTGCGCCGGTCGATCTCGGCGCGCAGGTCGCTCACGCCGTTGCAGAGTTCCGCGGTGCGCTGCTGCGCTTCGCCCTCCCAGAACGGAATGCTGGGCGGGGCGCCGTGCGCGTCCTCAACGAGCACCTTGCCTTGCGGATCGATGCGCTGCACCCGCCAGCTCGTGTTGCCGAGCAGAACGACATCGCCGGGATGGGAGTCGACGGCAAAGTGCTCGTCCAGGGTGGCGATCTGCACGTTTTCGGGCTGTAGCATCACCGCGAAGAGCGAGGCGTCAGGAATCGCTCCGCCGTTTGCGATGGCGGTCATACGCGCGCCGCGCCGTGCGTGGAGGTGGCCCTGCACGCGGTCGCGCAGCAGGTACGCGCCGTAGCGCCCGCGCGAGCTTTCGATTCCGTTGTGAAGCAGCGAGACTAACTCGTTGTACTGCTCGCGGGAGAGGTCTCGGTAAGGCCACGCGCGACGCAGCACATCAAAGAGCGCCTGCTCATCCCAGCTTTCTGCGCCGCAGGCGGCCACGATTTGCTGCATCAGGACGTCGATGGGCGCTTCAGGAATCTCGAGTTGGTCAAGTTCGCCGGCAACCATCTTGCGCAGCAGCGCAGCCTGCTCCAGCAAGTCATCCCGGGTCATCGCAAAGAAGCGGCCCTTCGGGGTTGCGCCGCGCCAGTGCCCCGCCCTGCCCACGCGCTGCATCGCAACCGACACCGCCCTTGTGGTTTGGATTTGGCAGACGAGGTCAACAGCGCCGATGTCGATGCCGAGTTCAAGAGAAGCGGTCGCGATGAGAATCTTGATCTCGCCATTCTTGAGCCGCTGTTCCGCGTCCAGCCTGAGCGCGCGGGAGAGCGAGCCGTGATGCGCCGCCACCGCATCCGGGCCGAGCCTTTCGGCTAATTCAAAGCTAATCTTTTCGACGAGCCGACGCGTGTTGACGAATACCAGGGTCGAGCGATGCGCCTGCGCCAGGGTCGCCAGCTTGTCGTACACCTCTGTCCACATCGCGGTGGAAGCAACCGAGCTGAGTTCGTCTGAGGGCACTTCGACGGCGATGTCCAAGGTGCGTCGCTGGCCGACCTGCACGATGGTCGCGCGCTGCCGGCGTGGATCCGAACCGGTCAGGAAGTCGGCGACGAGCTCGATCGGGTTCTGCGTTGCAGACAGCCCAATGCGTTGTGGCGGCCGCCCAAGGCCCGGAAACGAGCCTTCGCACACCAGCCGGTTTTCTGCGCAGACCAGCGCTTCCAGCCGCTCAAGGCTCAACGCAAGATGAGACCCACGTTTGTCGTCGGCGACTGCATGGATCTCATCCACGATCACCGTGTGAACCCGCTGTAAGTTCTGTCGCGACTTACCGGCCGTCAGCAGCAAGTACAGCGATTCCGGTGTGGTGACGAGGATGTGAGGCGGCTGCTTCAGCATGGCCGCGCGATCTTTCATCGGGGTGTCGCCGGTACGTACACCGGTGCGGATTTCTGGGCAAAGATAGCCGCGCGCCAACGCCATCTGCTGGATCTCGGCTAACGGTCCGTCCAGGTTCTTTTGGACATCGTTTGAGAGCGCTTTCAGCGGAGACACATAGACTACTTGCGTTTGCGGGGCAAGAGTTCCTGCAAGTGCCTGACGAAGCAGACCGTCGATGCAGACCAGGAATGCCGTGAGTGTCTTACCTGAGCCGGTAGGAGCCGAAATCAGGGTCGGCTCCCCGCGAAGGATAGCCGGCCAACCCGCAAGCTGCGGCTCTGTTGCCGAGCCAAAGCGCTGCAAGAACCACTCCCGCACTACAGGGTGCGCCCAGGCGAGGGCGTCTTCGGCTACATCGGTCACTGCCGGGGCCTGGAGGAGCATAGCCCATTGTAGAACCTTCGTGTTGTGTTCGCCTTGCAGTTCTTCGCACATCCCGGGACTTGAGGTCAGGCAATCTGGACCAAGCTACCTGACTTCACATGTTGCCCACACCGATATCAGCTGTCTTGGCCTCCTGATCCGTAGGGTCGAGGTATCGTTCGATGGTTTGCTCCAGGACACCCTTCGCCCTAAGGATGAAGTCAATCGCGTCACGTCCGGCGCCAAAGCCCCCGGAATGTTCGGTCGTGACGTGAGCCATCGATTTCACCTCAGGACGAGCATTGGCCACAGCAATGGCCAAGCCGACTTTGCGCATGACGGGGAGGTCGATGATGTCATCCCCCACATAGGCAATCTCGTCCAAGCTGCAGCCCTCCTCTTGCACGATCTTGTCCAGCGCCTCCACTTTGTAGTGCTGGCCCTGGTAGACATGATCGATATGAAGATCGCGAGATCGGATGCGCACCGCCTCCGACTCCCTTTTGGTGACCCATCCAACCTTTATTCCTGCGACATGCGCCAAGGCTATACCCATCCCGTCGTGCGCTGAGAAGCTCTTGACTTCGACAGCCTTGCCGTCTACGCCCGGCATGACCACGATGGAGCCATCGGTAAGTACGCCATCTACGTCAAAGAGCAGAACTTTGATCCGTCGAGCACGATCCTCGGCATCGTGTTGTCTGCTTGCATCCTCCAGTTGGATCGCCACATTGTCCCTTCCCCGATCTCACGCGTGTGAGGCGCCGGCTTGCTAACCAAGGGATGCTTGACTCCGGTATGAGTTTGCACCCAACCCAGCACTCGGCAGAATGCGCGCCGGTCAGACGGTCCAAGCGACTGTTTTTGATCTGCGATCTGCGCCGGCCCTATAGCGATCAGGCGGAGACCCGAAACGCGACTCTCTCTCCGGCGAGGAGGACGGCTTGCTTCGGTTCAAATCCGGGATGCTCGCCGCATCGGCCTAAGACAAGTTGCTGCTCCTTCTGCTGCCACGTCATGCGGGTATCAACCACATGTTGGGAAAGAGCGTCGAAGTCCACGCTGCTGTTCTCTCGTTGAAGTTGCAGAATACGGGAGCGCAGGAAGATGTAGAACTGCTTTAGCGCTCCGGCTAATGCCGGCTCGTCTAAGTAGCCAGTCCAGCTTTCCAAATGTCCAAGGATAGCGATCGCCTGATTCGAGTGCTGACACCGCGCCTGGATGTTCCCTTGGCGCACCGCCTCACCGGCACGGGACAGTTCACGCGCAAGAGCGTCATAAGCAAGAATTAACAGACCGATCTGGGTGGCGCCCTGAGCCGCTGCTTCCCGGTAGGCAGACGCTTTTTGTTCCATGTGCACGTTAACCTCCTGAGTTCTGGCCGAGCTGGGCCTGCAATTGCTTTATCGTTGTAGGCAGTTGCTGGAGAGCAATTTCCGCTTTGCTGTACATGTCCGTTAAGACCGTGCGCTGAGAAGCGATAGAGCCGTTCTCGTAATCATTCACCTCGGTCTGTAACGCGTTGTACTGTGCTGTCAAATTCTTCGCATCCAAGCTAAGTGAGCCGTTCGCCGGATTGGTGAATGAGTTCAGAGCAGTACTGGCCGCCTTGGCGAAACCGTTCAAGGAGGAGCCTTGAAAGAACCGCTGGACACCGGACGGATTGTTCTGCACCGCCTGCTGCAACGTGTCGCTATTGATCGACAAAGTACCGTCGTTGTTCATCGCGATGCCAAGGGACGCCAACGTCGATATGGATGAAGACGCCGAAGCAGGAGCAGATGTCGACTTGTAGGTTGCAAGACCCTCCAAGGCGCTCTGAAGGGACCGCACGGTGCTGTCGGTTCCTAACGTTCCTTCCGACTGATTCGTCGTGCTGTACTGAAATTGCGAGTTCACGAGAGTGACGGCCGAATTGTAGTCGGTCACATATTGGTTGATCGCCGATACGATTTGCGTCGTATCGGCTGCAATAGTAACCGTGCTGGACGTGCCGGGGGACGCACCTTGCAAAGCGAGGGTGACTCCCGGAATGGCTCCAGTAACGGTATTGGACGTGCTGCTTACCGGGACTCCGTCCAGTGTCAACGAGGCGTTCTGCGCGGCACTCGCTTGCGTCAGGGTGAGCACCGGATCGCGACTCATACTGACAGTGTTGCTTCCGGTTGCGCTCAATTGGAGATGAGCACCTGATGTGTCTGTGACGACGCTGGCCGTCAGGGTGAGCCCTTGTGAGTTGATCTGGTTCGCAATGTCACTCAGAGAGCTTCCTTTTGCCACGTTGATGGTGGCAGACGAAGTCCCATCCGCGACGACAAAGCTGCTCGCGTCAAGAGCCGTGGAAACGCTCGCGACCGAGGCTGAAGCTACAGTGTTGCCGGATGCGCTTCCGTCGAACACCGTGAAGCCGGCGCTGGCTCCCGTGCTGTTGCTCACGAGCGCTAATCGTGAACCACTCGCATCATTCACCACGCTAGCCGTGACTCCGAGCCCTGCCACATTGATGTCGTTGGCTAAAGCGGAAAGGGAGCTTGTGCCGGAGCCACCGAGGGTGAAGCTTGCTTGGGTACCGTCATTTTTCATGACGGTGATGGTGGAGTTTCCCAACGAGCTGTTCTGGCCGCTCACTGGTGTCGAGTACCACGAGGCTTTCGTCGCCAGAGCGGCCACGGTAATCACATGACTTCCTGAGATCGCTCCCGAGGTCACGCTCCCGGTCACCATTCCCGGATTACTCGAACTGATCACTTGGGAAGCAAGCACGCCGCCCAGGTCGTTCAAGGAGTCCAGGTCCTTGTTGACCGCCGCCAGTGCGGTTTGAACGGAGCCTACCGCGGTGATCTGCGACTGCAACGTGGCCTGCTGGGCTTGCCACTGGCGCTCGGGCGCCTGGGCCGCGTAGATCGCCGCGTTTACTGCCGCTGTTACGTCGATACCCGGTGAAGTGGCCCCGGTTGCAGCCGCAAGCAGGGAGCTGATGTCCGTTCCGCTGCTGGCGGTGGACGTGGCCGAAGACAGCAAGGAATTGATGGAGGAAACCGAACTCATAGACAGCTCAACTCATTTTCGGTTAGGGCAAAAGGGGCAAAAGCGGGATCACTTCGGATGAAATCAATCCCGCCCTTCTCCATCACTGCAGCAGCTTGAGGATATTCTGCTGGGAAGAGTTTGCCTGCTGCAGTGCCGCCATGCCCGTCGATTCCAAAATGTTGTATTGGGTCATGTTGGCCACTGTGGTCGCGACGTTGGCGTTGGTCAGGTTATTGGAAGCGTTCGTCAGGTTTTGGATCTGGCTAGTCATCACGTTTGACGCCGCCGTAAGCCGGTTGATGGAAGCGCCGATGGTGCCGCGCTGAGCCGACACAACGTTGATCGCGTTGTTAATCGCCGTAAGCGCGGTCGACGAGCCGTTTGCTGTGGCCAGCGAGGAGCCACCGAGATTTAAGCCGTTTGCCGACAGTGCTGCGATGGCGGTTTGAATGGTGGTATTTGTGCTTCCGGTCTGCGTGCCATCACTGATAAACGTGATGGTGTTGTTGGTATCGGTAGAGTTCATGGAGCCCAACACAGAGTCGTTGGTGGCCATCTGAATCGAGTCGCCTGCGGTCGAAGTGGCGACTTTGAGATTGCCATTGGCGCTGAAGCTGGCGGTGGTACCAGCACTCAGAGTGCCTGCGGTAACAGCCGCGGCGATGGCGGTGTTAAGCGTACCGATTGTGTCGCTGGCGCCCGCAGTGAAGCTGAAGGTAGACCCGGTCTGCGCATCTTTGATCGTCGTGACGCTTCCGGCGGTTAAGGCCGTCGAGGCTGAAAGCCCACCCTGAGTGGATTCAAATGAGGTCGGCGAGTTGCTTGAGAAGACGTTCTGCCCGTTATAGTCGGTGGTTTGGCCGATCTGGTTAATCTCCGAAAGGATGGACTGGAACTCCGTATCGAGAGCCGTTGCCTGGCCATTCGCGCCACCGGTTAGATCACCGTTTGCACCCTCGGTCGCCAGCGTAACCGCGCGATTTAACAACGTCGTGACTTGGGAGAGTGCGCTATCCGCGGTCTGTAGCATGCCCACACTGTTGGTGGCATTTTGGGACGATTGGGTCAGCGCGGCGATGTTCGCCTGCATGCCGTTCGCGATAGAAAGGCCGGCTGGATCATCAGCTCCAGAGTTGATGCGCAGACCCGTAGACAGATGAGTCAGCGTATTCTGCAAGTTGGTTTGGGTTGAAGAAAGAGAGTTTTCCGCGCTCAGCGCCGAAAGATTGTTAAGGATCGAAATCACGTCTGCAGTGCTCCTACATTCGGTTCAGGGTTAGCATGTGGAGGAGTTCACCCCAGAGTGGCCTCGCTCCCGGCTTCAACTCATGTATCGGCAAACTCTGCGAAAACTTTAGCCATTCCTATGATTTTTTATCCATGTAGATATTGCAGCAAAGATTGCGGCAATATCTTGGCCGCTGCGGCGAGAACGGCGCTGTTTTGCGTTTCGGCCTGAGCAAGGTTGGTGGCTGCCGTTGCTGTGTCGACATCGACCAGCGAGACCTGCTGCGTGGTGAGTGTGACCGTCTCCTGCGAGAGATAAGCTTTCTGCGCGTCCAGTTCATTGACGGTGGAGCCATAGGTGCCTCGCACCTCGCTGAGGTGACCTATGGCCGCGGTCACGGCCGCGTTGGCATTCGCGAGTTGCGTTGGGTCGCCCGACTGTATCGCCTTGATCATCTGCTGCAACGACCCGAGAACATTTCCCGAGGAACTCATGAAAACATCATCGCCGGGCAAACCTACTGAGACAAAAAGAACATCGCCGACCTGTGCCTGGTTTGCTTCACTGTTGCCCTGGTACGTGGCGCCGGTTGCGGAGCTTGGATCTTCGACAAACGGTGTGGTCACCCCTGAGGTGCCCGCGAAGAGCGCCTGTCCGCTGCTGGTGGCATTGGCTTGCGCAATCACCTGCGACCGGATCGCTTCGACCTGTTCTGCCAAGCTGTCTCGTTGGGACGAGGTCACGCCGTTGCCGGCTTGCGTTCCCAGGCTGATAGCCTGTGTGAGTGCGGTAGTCACGGAACTAAGAGCTGCATCAGCCATCTGCGCTTGCGAGAGAACTGCATCAGCATTCCGCGTGAAGGTGTCGACATCGGCCGCCGTGGCTTGATTCTGCAGGTTCTCCGCGAAGGCCTGCGGATCATCCGAGGGCGATGACACGCGACGGCCTGTAGATAGCTGCTTCATGGCTGTTTGCAGTTGCTGCTCGCTCTGTTGAATGGCTGCATTGATGCTGTCGTATCGGTTTGGATCTACGCGCATTAGCCTGTCACCGTATTCATATTGAGAACTACCGAGAAGAGAGTGTTCAAGGTTGTAATGACCTCGGCCGACGCAGAGTATGCCTGCTGGAAACGAATGAGATTGGTCGTTTCTTCGTCGATCGAAACCCCAGATTCAGACGATTGCTGCGACGTCATCTGTTGAAGGGCGTCATTCGCTGCGCTTGCCTGGTTCTTTGCTTCTGCGCTGGATGAGCCGATCTTTTGGGTAAGAGCGGCGTACATGTTCGAAGGCGTTTGCCCAGAGGGCAGGTTCTTCGTGCTCACTCCCACCAGGTTTGTTACATTCCCGCTACTGCCTGCGGATCCGTCCGCGCTGATCGCGAGCTCCGAGGCGGATGCAAGGGCCAGAGTGAGTCCTGCCGCTGCGCTGCTGCCGTTCGCCGGAACAGCAAACATCGCGGCTCCCGCGTTGCCGTTCAGGTCATAACCCATCGCTTGCGCCTGGTTCATTGCTGAACCAAACTGAGTCGCCAGGCTATCTAGCGTCTGCATAAGCTGGGGTATGCTGCTGTCCCTCATCGTGAGCGCGCCACCCAGAGAGCCGCCGCTGATCTGCGATGTGATGTCATCACCTGCAGCGTCGAAGATACTTGTCTGGCCGTCTGCTCCTACCCCGACGCTCAGAGCGTAGCTCTTTCCCCCAACGACCAGAGGCGACCCGTTGGCGACCGACAGACTCGGCGTGGATTCGGTATTGGTAGACGACACTCCGATCAGTTGCGCCAATCGCGTCGTAAGGGCATCCCGCTGATCTTCGATCGCCCCGCCCTGCTGACCAGAGGCTTGTAGCCCGGCAAGCTGGCCATCGAGTGAGCTGATCTGAGCGCTGATCTGATTAATCTGGTCAACCATTGCGGGCAAGCTTTGATTTGCGCTCGTCTGAGCGGCGCTCAAGGCTGATGCGGCCTGGTGAAATGCCATGACAACTTGATTTGCTGCTGTATACGCAGCTTGCCGGGAGCCAGCGTCGGTCGGGGCCGTGGACAGTGAAGACAAGGCGGAGAAGAAGTTGGAGAAAGAGGAGTTAAGATCTCCGGTGGACGTGGAAAAGGCGCTTTCAATCTGTGACCAAGTGGCGCTTTGGGAGTTTGCGCTTGCGAGCTGCGCCGTGGTCTGGGTCATGCTGATCTGCAACACCTGATCACGAACGCTACTAAATCCGTTAAAGGAAACGCCGTTCAGCTGATTGGAGCCATCAGCATCCAGCGCCTCGGCGCTCAGGTCCACCGTCTCCCGTGAGTAGCCGGTCGTGTTCGCATTGGAGATGTTGTTGTTAATGACAGCGAGTGCGCCCGTGTCGGCGGTTAATGCTTGCGACGCCATAGCGAGGTTTGCGGTGAGGCTATACATAACGTCCTCCCATGGAGCGAACAGCCGACTTGTCGGCGTCCCAGCGTTCTTTCCCGTTGGCCTGGTACAGGCGTTGGAGAGATTGCGCGTGAAGCGTTACCCGTTGCAGCAAGAGAAGAAATCTTCGGTTTCGGTCTGCAGCGTTTCTCACCTCGGCGTCGATACCCTTCGACAGGTGGGCATGCCCTTCTTCGATGAATGCGCGCAATGTGCCCTGTAACTCCGCACACAATACCTGCTGCTGGCCAAGGGTCTCCTCGAGACTGACGAGGTCATTCGCACAGATCGCGGACGTGGCTCGCTCGATGCAGGAGGTCAGTTCCGCGACTTGAGCTCGGAAAGCGATCTCGCTCACCGGCTGTTGCTGGCCTCCGGCCGTACTGTGGGGCTCGTTCTTAGGGCTTGTGGAACTCATGATCTCTCCCTATCTACCTGGTCGCGCCTGGGCCGGGATTCGGTCTGTTTGAGGTGACGCGTACTTTGGCGGCGACCCTGCCAGGGCTGCCGATACGTAGCGCGCAATGCCGACACCGCCCTTAGCCGCAATGCCGGAAGCCAGTTGCTGGAGCGCAAAGCTCCTGATCTGGTCGTCACCCGCGGAGGTTGAGTCGTCCTCCCCGGGAGCACTGCCGAAGGTTGATTCGGAGCTCTGCAGCCATTGCGTCAGCAGCATCGCCTCAAATTCGTTCGCCTGTGCCGAAAATTCCTTGCTGCCCCTTGGTCGGTCGTTGACGGGTGCGGCTGTCGGCGACGAACCTCCTGTCAGCAATACGTTCATCGACATCAGATCACCTCCAGGTCGGCTTGCAGACCGCCGGCCGACTTCACTGCCTGCAGAATGGAAGTGATGTCGCGGGCTGTTGCGCCAATGGCGTGCAAGCCCTTGACGAGTTCTTCGACATCAGCGCCGTTCCCAAGGCGAATCGAACGCGCTTCTTTGTCCTGGACTGAAAGTTGGGTATTCGCAATGGGCGGTGATGGTCCGGTTTGCGAAAGCCCTGGCACCCCGGGGGTCAGAACGGTGTCGACTTGGATCTGTAGTCCACCGTGCAGCACGGAAACTGGGGACAGCAAGACGTCACCCCCAAGCACAACTGTTCCTGTGCGCTCGTTGAGCACAACCCGTGCCGGAGCCTGTACGGCGACGGTCAGGTTTTGAATGCGTGAGATCAGCAGGGGAACGGAAGTCATTCCTGCTGAAGTGGTTTCTACGTCGATATGGCGGCTGTCACGGGC
>CAXTRU010000084.1:0-11190 GCA_964246665.1 uncultured Acidobacteriaceae bacterium | reverse complement strand
ACCTTGGCCTCGTCTGCCTGGTGCGGGGTCAGGCTGGCCAGCGCAGCCTGCTCGGCTGGCGAGTGCGGTTCGTCCTCGTACAGGTGGGCGCGTAGCACGCGGCGTAGCGGCGCCAGGTCCCCCTGCGGGACGAAGTCTTCAAGGTGCTCATACTCCAGCACCAGGGGACCGTACTCGTTGGGCGGCAGAAGCTCCTTGTTGCCGTTCGGCATCTGGTCCTGCCCGGTGCGATAGAACGTGGCGACACGCTGCATCTGGTCCTGCGACCCCACCGCAAACACGAACTTGATGGACTGCCTGAACTGCGGATCGGCCGCGGCCAGCAGCGAAAGCCCACCCGAAAAGCTGAGGCCCATGATCCCGACGGGCTGATTGCCCGCATGGCGCGAAAGCCACTCGGCACTTTCGCCAATGGTGGCAATGGAGTTCGCCCCCACGTGGTAGTCCTTGATGTCGGGCAGCTCCGGCGTGAGCACGCGCAGGCCGCAGGCGCTCATGGCCGTCGCAAAGGCGATTAGGCGCGGCTCGTCGATGCCAAGGTGATGTACGCCATGCAACACCAGCAGCGCTGGCGCGTTGGGGTGTTCCAGCGGCGTGTACAGGCGGGCGCGCACGGGGCCGGCTGAGGCCTGGTAGCTGATGTCCTCCACCGCCACGCGGTCGCCCACGGTCCACCGCAGCGACTCCGGCACGGGCTGATTGGCGACCAGCTTCAACACCGCCGCGGCCTGCAAGTGCACCCGCACCATCGGCCAAAGCACAGCGCTTAACACGATGGTGAGCAGCAGCATCGCCGCCAGCGTCAGCAGCAGGTCAGGGCGCTCACGTTTGCGGGGCTGTTTGGAACCAGGCTCGCGCGGTGGTTCGACCTCGCGCTGCCGGCGCAGGTTTCTGGCGAGCTCGGAAAGCCCTCCGCGGCGGCGCAGCGTGGTGTGGTGAGAGGTGGGTTGCCGGTCAGGAGCCATGGTGCGGAATCAGTGTGCGTGCAGCAGAAGGGCTGCGGTCAAGACGAGAACGGCGACAAGCAGGGCCAGAACCACAATGGTCAGCGTCTGCACCCGGCGTTGGGCAGCTTCGATGCCGGCCAGCTTGCCAGCCAGGGACTCCGCTGCCTGCTTGGCCGCGAGCGCGTCGGCGCGGGTGGACGTCAGCTGCTTTTCCAGATCGCCGAACGGGCGGGTGATGCCGGCAAGTTGCCGGTCGAGTTCCGCGAGCTGCTTCTGCAGGGCAGCAGTTTGCGTGGCCTGGGTGGTTTGCTGGGAGGTGATGCCGCCCAGGTCGGCGTGGAGCCGGTCGGCGAGGTCGGTCACGGCCGCGCGTTGCGCTTCCAGCGCGGCCCGGTGGTTTGCCTGCAACTCGTCCAGGGCTCTGCGCGTGCCTTCATCGCCGGTGACTTTGTCTTTTAAAAAGCGATCGGCCAGCGGCAGCAGGCGCGTGATGTGCGGGGCGAGTTCAACCAGCTGCGAAAAGGCTTTAGGCCACATGGCAGCACCCATTCTATGCGGCGCACGCCCTTTGCGCGGCGCTACGCTGCGGGAACCACGTCCGGAACGCCGCGCCGTGCCCGGCGATGCCGCACGATCAGCGTGCCGATGGTGCACAGCAGAATGGCCGTAATCAGGCCTTGCGACCAGAGGCAGTAGATGCACCATTTCTGGAGCACATAGGCTTCCATAAACGTGAGAAAGGCCGCGAAAGCAAAGCCGATTTCCGCGGCCTGCAACGTCGCCCACAAGTGCCCCGTCAGCGCGAGCACCCCGATCAGCGCGTAACCCACGATGCCGAGAATGGCCACAGGCACATGGACTTTCTTCGACCCTGGTGCCTCATCGAAGCTGGTGGGCGGAAACACGGCAAAGCGCGAGTGGTTCACCGCGCCGCAATCCCACACCTCGCTCACCGCGCAGGGCGGGGCCGCGTTGGGATCCTGCAGGTGGATGCGCAGGGCGAGGGCTGAATCGATGAGGCCGGCCAGGGCCAGGATGGCGATCAGGTAACGCATAGCAGGTCCAGTGTAGCTTTGACGGACAAAGCAGCTTTTTGACGCGGCGCATCTGCGTCGTCTGGGGGATTGGCGCGTCAGACTGTGTGAAGACAATCGAAAGCAGTGCGCCCGGGTTCGGTCCTGCAGTTGTAGAACGAAAGATGGCGGTAGCTGTGGTCTCAGTGGAGAAGACGGGCGCGGAAGCAACAACGGGCATCGATACCCTGCGCATCTGGACGGGCCTGAACAGTCCGGACGAGGCCGAGCGCTGGGTGGAGTCGCACCTTGAGGCCGTTCGCGCCGCGGTGGCTGAACTCACTGCGGCTCAAGGTCGCCGCACGGTGGAGAACACGCTTGCTCTCTACGATCGCGCGGTCTGGCACCTGCGCATGGCCGGCGCCCAGGCCCACGTCATGTTTATGGTTCACCCTGTGGCTGGCGTTCGTGATGCCGTGCAGGCCCTTTCGCAGCAGGTCAGCGCGGAAGGCGTCGCCCTGAGCCTGAACCAGGAGGTTTACCAGGCGCTTGCGTCCGTGGACGTCAGCGCGGCCGACGAAGCCACCAGGTACTACATGGAACGCACCCTGCTGGGCTACCGCCTGGCCGGTGTGGATCGCGACGAAAAAACCCGCAACCTGATTCGTGCCCTGGCGGACCGTGCCACCGAACTCGGGATGCAGTTCAGCCGCACGGTGCAGGACGATGTGCGGCGCATCACGGTCGATGATCCGGAGCAGCTGCGTGGTTTGCCGGGGGATTATCTGACCCGTCATGGCGTTCGGGAGCAAGCCGGCAAGCTGGTTGCCGACTCCGCCGTTGTGATTACAACGGATCCGCCCGAGATGTCGCCGGTGATGAGCTATGCCGCGAGCGCGGCACTGCGGCGCAAGCTGTATCTCCAGTACAACGACCGTGGCTACCCCGTGAATAAGCAGGTTCTGCTCGATCTGCTGGCCACCCGTGAGGAGATGGCCGAGGTGCTTGGCTTCCGCAGCTGGGCCGACCTGGCGACCACCGACCAGATGATGGGCTCGGCGGAGAATATGCGCCGTTTTCTCACGGAAGTCGAGGACGCCGCGCGCGAGACAGCTCTCCGCGAGTGGGCGGAACTGGAAGCGTTTGCGCGTGAACGTGATCCCGAACTGCAGACGCTGTCCCTCAGTGACGCACGTTTCTGGGAACAGCAGTTCCGTCGTGCGCGCTACGACTTCGACTCGCAGAGTGTCCGTCCGTACTTCCCGTACACGCAGGTGGAAACAGGCATCCTGGCCACTGCGGGGCAGTTATTCGGCGTACGCTTTCAGCGCAACGAAGCTGCCCCCGTGTGGGATCCCGCGGTGAAGGCCTTTGACGTCTTCGACGCTGGGGCGGAAAGCTCGGAGCCGGTTGGCCGCATTTATCTCGACATGCACCCGCGCGAAGGCAAGAGCAAGTGGTTCTCCATGTGCTCGCTGATGGGCGGCGTTGGCGGGCAGTACATCCCGGAGACGGCGTTGGTGTGCAACTTTCCGCAGCCGACCGACACCGATCCAGGCCTGATGCAGTACGCCGACGTGGTCACGTACTTCCACGAGTTCGGCCACCTGATGCACGAAGTGCTCGGTGGACGGCAGCGTTGGGCGGGGCAGAGCGGCATTGCCACCGAGGGCGACTTTGTCGAAGTGCCCTCGCAGATGCTGGAAGAGTTCTTCGAAGATGCGGACCTGCTACGCACCTTTGCGCGACACGTCGAAACCGGCGAGCCCATCCCGTATGAGACCGTGGAGCGCATGACCAAGGCCAGTGCCCACGGTCGCGCCATCTCCACGTTGACGCAGGTGATGTACGCGACGTATTCCATGGAAACGCACGACCGTCGCGCGGCTTCGCTGGATCTGGACACGTTGCTGCGTGACGGCTACGACCGCTTCTCGAAGTACGAGTTTGTTGATGGCAACCGCATGTATGCCGCCTTCAATCACCTGGTCGGCTACACGTCGAACTACTACACCTACCTGTACGACAAGGTGATTGCGCTGGAGTTCTTCCGGCAGTTTGCCAGCGCGGACAGTGCAGACATGCTGAACGGCAAGACGGGCGAGCGCTACCGGCGCGAGGTGCTCGAGCCAGGCGGCTCCAAGCCCGCGCGTGCCCTTGTAAAGGCGTTCCTCGGCAGCGAGCACGTGAGCATGGACGCCCTGAAGGAGTGGATCAGCAAGGAGTACGAAGCGGCTTAGTTGCGTGGTTGGGCGGCACGTGCTTCAAGCGCTTTCAGCACAACTTCCTGCATGATCTGGACGGGCGCAGTCTGGCCGGTCCAGATCTCAAACTGGCGCGCTCCCTGGTGGACAAACATCTCGACGCCGGGGATCGTTGCCAGGCCGCGCGCCTTTGCCAGAGTGAGCAGGGGCGTTTCCATCGGGTTATAGACCAGGTCGAACACGATCCCGGCGTTCAGTTCGGCTTCCTCAAGGGGCAGCTGCAACAGATTGCCCTGCATACCCGCCGGCGTGGCGTTGATCAGCACGTCGAAGCGCCTCGACGCGAGCTGGCTGCGTTCAATGGCCTCGGCGCCGGACTCCGTGGCCAGCGCTTGCGCGGTTTGCAGCGTGCGATTGCAGAGAAAGACGTCTGCCCCCCGCTCCACGCAACCGAACACAGCGGCGCGCGCGGCCCCACCAGCTCCCAGCACAAGCACGCGTGCGCCTTGCAACTCGATTCGCTTTTCCAGCGGGTTCACGATCCCGACGACATCGGTATTGGATCCGCGGAAGCGCCCGTCCGGCGTGCGCTGCACGGTGTTTACCGCGCCCATCTTCCCGGCTACCGCATCAACTTCGTCCAGCAACGACAGTACGTCCTGCTTCAAAGGCATGGTGACGCTGAAGCCCGCAAGCGGCAGCTCACGCGCCACCCGAAACAGCTCCTCAGCGTTCGCCGTCTTTAGCGGCAGATAGACAGCGTCCAGCTTTGCCGCGGAAAAGGCTGTGTTCAGCATCAGTGGCGAAAGCGAGGAATGGATTGGATCGCCGGCTACGCCGTATACCTGTGTTTCGGCGTTCAACGCAGGCAGCCGGTACAGTTCCTCCAGCGCGCGCGCCGTCATCTGCCCGGGAGCGGTCGCCTCGGCTTCGGTCGCCGCGCCAAAGGTGAACAGTCCGCCGGCGCGCGGGCTCAGGATGCGGGACGGCACGCCCGGCTCGTTCATGGCCAGCGCAATCAAGGGCAGTGACGCCTCCCGCCCTACAGTCTCCAGCAGATCGAGCACGAAGATGTTGTCGGCCAGGGTTTCAGCCGTACAAACCACCTTGCCCATGTCCGGCTGCAGCGGCAGCATGCGGTCGACCACGGCGCGGAGGTCCCCGGCACGCTGGAAGTCGTGGAAGCTGATCAGGACAGTCACCCCCGAGGCCCGCAGCTCCTGCACCGCGGCCATACCCAGCACTTCCGCGCTCTCCAGGGACAGGTCTACCAGCGAAAACCCTGCAGCGGCGGCCAGCTTCAACATTTCCAACTCCTGCTGCGCGGAGCCGTGAAAGCACCCACCGCTGGGCAACGGACGGCAGGTGGCAAGAAAGGTCGCCTCCGCGTTTTGCCGTACAAACGCGGCCAGGGCGGGGATGGCCTTCGCCGCGTCGGCCAGGTAGTCGAGCCGGAACTCCTGGAAGGGGAACGCGGGCAGCTGTGCTGACGAGTTTGCCTGCATCTGCTCGGGGGTACGCCCGACGATGGGAACGCAGATGGGCCGAAGGCGTGCCCTGACGCGCTGGAACGGTGTATCGAAGGCAGATTGCGAGAGCATCACCTCGACCATCCTAAGCGGCAAACCGTTTCTCTCTGGCAGGAAACCAGCGCCGGAACCGGATGGACAGCGGTCTGGAACAGGCCGGCGTAGATATTTCCGAGTCGTGCAACCTCTGGACCGGTCAGGCGTCTAACCCAATAACTGAGAGGCATTCCTAACTGTCCCACCTGAAGTAATTCCCCTTCTTTGCCCTTTTCTGGGCTCCCTTCATTTTTCCTCAGTACCTCCCTCCCCAAGCCTCTCCGGGCCCGCTGGAAAGCGGGCCCTAAATCTTTCCGGACGCCCCGACGCCCTTTTCTGGGCAAGGACGGGTCCATCTGCGCCGGTCAAGCCTCACGCAGTCGTTGCCCCGCGTCTATGCTTAGGGTATGGGCAGCATCGTGGAGATCGCCGGATTGCGCAAGGTGTACGCGGGCAAGCAGCCCGTCACCGCAGTGGACGGCATCGAGCTGCGCGTCAACGAGGGCGAGCTGTACGGCCTACTAGGCCCCAACGGTGCCGGCAAAACAACCACCATTTCTATCGCCACGACAAGGGCTATTCCCACAACCGGGCGAGTGCTGATCGCCGGCGTAGATGTTGTGGCAAAGCCTGCAGAAGCGCGGCAGTTCATCGGCGTCGTGCCGCAGTACAACACGCTGGACCGGGCGTGTACCGTTGCCGAAAACATCCAGTTCCACTGCATTTACTTCGGCATGAGCCGGGCGGAAGGCCGGGCGCGGACGACCGAGCTGCTGGAGCAGTTTCGCCTGACGGACCGGGCCAAGGCGTACCCGCAGCAGCTTTCTGGCGGCTTGGCCCAACGTGTGCAGATTGCCCGCGCCATCGCCCATCGGCCCAAGGTGCTGTTTCTGGACGAACCGAGCGCGGGCCTTGATCCCCAAAGCCGCATCGCCATGTGGGAGGCCGTCCGCGGCCTGCGGGAGCAGGGCATCACCGTCGTTCTGACGACACACTACATGGAAGAGGCTGACGAACTCTGCGGCCGCGTCGCCATCATCGACCATGGCAAGATCCTGGTGGAAGACACGCCGGCCGCGCTGAAGGCCAGCGTCGGTGGCGATAAGATCTACAACCTGCGCCTGCGGGAGGGCGTGCCGCCAGATGCCCTGCGGATTGAGCTGGAGACCATGCCCGGCGTGACCCGTGTGGAGACCGTCGACGGTGGCTTGCGTGTTCTGGCCCGGGGACAGGATGGGCTGCTGGCGCACGTGGTGACCACCGCCAATCCGTACGGCCTGCGTGACGTATCCACCGCCGAACCAAGTCTTGAAACGGTCTTCATCCGGCTGACGGGGAGGGAACTGCGTGAGTAGTGCGGTGACTTCGCAGATAGGCACGACCGTCGCAGCGGGGCAGCGTCCCAGCTACCTGCGCGCGTTCGGCGGTCTGCTGTTGCGAGACTTCTATGTGTTGCGCCGGGAGATTGCGCCCTTTCTGGTGCGCGTGGCGATGAACCCCCTGTTGTTTCTCTTCGTCTTCACCTACGTAATGCCGCATATGACAGGCAGCGCCGCGCCCGCGAGTCCGGCGGCGCGCATGGCGGGGATGGGCGGTGGCTTCGGCACGGTGTTGCTGCCAGGGCTGATGGCCGTGGCGATCATGTTCTCGGGTATTGCCGCCGTCGCGCTTCCATTGGCGACGGAGTTCGGCATCACGCGCGAGATCGATGACCGGGTGATGAGCCCGTTGCCCATCGAGGGCGTGGCGCTGGAGAAGATCGTCTTTTCTGCTGCGCAGAGCCTGGTCGCCGCAGGCATTGTGTATCCGCTGGCGTACTACATCCCGTCCACGCCGGTGCAGGCGCATGTGTCCAGCTGGTTGCTGCTGGCGGCGGTGCTGGTGCTGGGCAGCCTTGTTTCAGGCGCGCTGGGCCTGACCATCGGCACCAGCGTTCAGCCCAAGCAGATCGGCCTGATCTTCGGCGTTGTGGTGGTGCCTATCACGTTCCTGGGTTGCGTCTACTATCCCTGGGCCGCGCTGACGCACATCCGCTGGCTGCAGTATGCCGTGCTGCTTAACCCCATTGTGTACATCAGCGAAGGGCTTCGTGCGGCGCTCACACCGGGCATGGGGCACATGCCGGATGTCCTGCTGCTGGCGATGCTGGTGTTCTTCTTCTTGCTACTCACGTGGGTGGGCATGCGGGGCTTCCGGCGACGCGTCGTGAGCTAAGTTCGGCTCGCGAACTGAAGCGAAAGCTGGGCGGGTTAGCACTCGATAATGTTCAGCGCCAGGCCCGCCAGCGAAGTCTCCTTGTAGCGCGACTGCATGTCCATGCCGGTGCGATACATGGTCTCGATCACCTGGTCGAGCGTGATCTTGTGGGTTCCCGGATCGTTGGTAGCCAGGCGGGCCGCGTTGACGGCCTTCACGGCGCCCATGCCGTTGCGCTCAATGCAGGGGATCTGCACCAGGCCGCCGATGGGGTCGCACGTCATGCCGAGATTGTGCTCCATCGCGATCTCGGCGGCGTGCTCGATTGCGGCGTTGGTGGCCAGCGTCATGGCGCGACGAGTTTCCGCGTCGAGCGCTGGGTCGGGCGGCGGGTTCAGAGCGGCGACAAGGCCACCCGCGGCCATGGAACATGCCACGCCGACCTCGCCCTGGCATCCGACCTCGGCACCGGAGATCGACGCGTTCTCCTTGTACAAAACGCCGATGGCCGCAGCGGTCAGAAAGTAGCGAAACAGGCCGTCGGTCCGTTCCGCCTTCGTGAGCCCGTGGCTCGTGTGGTTCAGGTAGTAGTGCGCGATGGCCGGCACAACCCCTGCTGCGCCGTTGGTTGGAGCGGTGACGACGCGGCCGCCGGCGGCGTTCTCCTCGTTGACGGCCATAGCCGCAAGGGTCACCGCGTCCAGCGGTGCCAGGGGATCGCGGGGCTTGCCGGCTGCGTCCAGAGCCTCCATTCGCCTGGCCAGCCCGGGGGCACGGCGGCGCACGTTGAGCCCGCCAGGCAGCGTGCCCTCGGTGGCGATGCCACGCTGAATCGACGCACGCATGACATCCCACAGCGTGAGCACGGCGGTGCGGATCATCGCCTCGGGTTCCGTTGCCCCCGTTCGGCGCTCCGGGCCGGGTTGGTCGCGGGCGTCGGGATGGCGCAGGTGCAGAATGCGGTCGACGCGGTAGCTGATCGTCGGGTCGTTCAGCAGCGCAAGCTCGTTGGCGAGAACGACTTCCGCGATCGAAAGGTTATCTTCGCCGGCCATGGCAAGCAATTCCGCCGCGCTGGTGAACGGGTACGGCACATCGCGCTTGCGCACGCTGCCGGCGTTGGCGAACTCCTCGGCAGTTAAGATGAAGCCGCCTCCCACCGAGTAGAAGATCCGGCTCAGCAGCGTGGCTCCGTTGTCGTCGCAGGCGGTCAGCCGCATGCCGTTGGGGTGCGCCGGGTTCAGCGGATCGGGGTACATCTGGTCGCGGTGGAAGCGGATGTCGGTGCCTTCGGCGAAGGGAAAGATGTGCTTGCCGAAGCTGGTGATGGCGCCGCTGCGGCGAACCCCTTCCAGAACTTCGGCCGCGCGGGTCGTGTCGACCGTGTCCGGCGCTTCGCCCATCAGGCCGAAGATGATGGCGCGGTCCGTTCCGTGGCCGATGCCGGTGAGTGCCAGCGAGCCGTACAGGTCAACAATGATGCGGCCGATGGTGGGTGCTGGCGTTTGCGCAAAAACCTCAGCGATGAAGTGATTCGCCGCGCGCATGGGACCAACCGTGTGTGAGCTGGAAGGGCCGATGCCGATTTTGAAGAGTTCGAAGAGGCTTGTATTCATGTATCGGCGTGAGACGCCCCTCACGATTGTAGGCGCGAAAGTGGTATGGGGTCTGTGGCTCTCCGGTGCTAGGCTGGGGGCACTTTCGAGCCTTGCAGGCAGGATCAGGCGGACAAGACCCAGGATGTTGTTCAAGACGCGGTCGGCGGCGGTGTATGGCATCGACGCGCACATCATCGATGTGGAAGTGGACTTTTCCGGGGTGAAAACGGCTGAAGAGCAGTTCTCCACGGTCGGTCTTCCGGACGCGGCCGTGCGCGAAAGCCGTGACCGGGTGCGGTCCGCAATCAAGAACTCGGGCTTTGAGCTGCCGCCGACACGCATCACCATCAACCTGGCCCCAGCCGACCTGAAGAAGCAGGGATCCGGCTTCGACCTGCCCATCGCGGTGGGCATTCTGGGCGCGTACGGCGGCCTGGCGAACAAGGACATCGCTGACTTCGTGCTGGTCGGCGAACTTGGACTCGACGGCGGTCTGCGTGCCGTGGAAGGCATGCTGCCGATCGCCATCGCCGCCAAGGCGCAAGGCATCAAGAACCTCCTCATCCCGGCCGCCAATGCTCGCGAAGCAGCTGTCGTAGACGGGGTAAACGTGTTTCCCGTACGCAGCCTGCTCGAAGTGCGCGAACTGCTGAACGGCGCGGCGTTGGGCGCCGTTGGCGCGCAGCCACTGAAGGTTGCCTCCAAGCAGCTACTGGCCGAAGCCCAGGAAGGTGTGCCGGACTTCGCCGACGTACGCGGTCAACAGGTGGCCAAGCGTGCGCTGGAGGTTGCGGCGGCAGGCGGGCACAACATCCTGATGATCGGTCCGCCGGGCTCCGGCAAGACCATGCTGGCCAAGCGCTTGCCCTCGATCCTGGCACCCTTGCGCTTCGAGGAGGCGCTCGAAACCACAAAGATTCACTCCGTCGCTGGGGTGCTGAACAAGGACGAAGGATTGGTGACCCACCGGCCGTTCCGGGCGCCACATCACACCATCTCCGACGCGGGACTCATCGGGGGCGGCATGATCCCGCGGCCGGGTGAGGTCTCGCTGGCCCATAATGGCGTGCTGTTTCTGGACGAACTGCCCGAGTTTCCGCGCAACGTGCTGGAGGTGCTGCGGCAGCCGTTGGAAGACGGCAACGTCACCATCGCGCGAGCCGCAATGAGCCTCAGCTTTCCGGCGCGATTCATGTTGGCGGCGGCGATGAACCCCTGTCCGTGCGGGTACTTCAACGACAAGAGCCGCGACTGCGTGTGTACGCCGCCGATGATTCAGCGCTACGTCAGCAAGGTGTCGGGACCGCTTCTGGACCGGATCGACATCCACATCGAGGTGCCGGCAGTGCAGTACAAGGAGCTGCGCGGGGGCGCTGCCAGCGAAAGCTCCGCGGCCATTCGTGAGCGCGTGACACGCGCCAGGGAACGGCAACATGCACGTTTTCTGGAAAGCGCCGACCGGACCAAGGGCTCGGGCCGAGCCGCCAGCCGGGCCGTGTTTTCGAACGCGCAGATGACCACGGGGCAGATCCGCCAGCATTGTGAGCTGGCCAGCGACGCGGAACGCCTTCTGGAGCGGGCCATGGTGCAGCAGGGGCTGAGCGCGCGAGCCCACGACAGGATCCTCAAGGTCGCCCGTACCGTCGCTGACCTGGACGGAGCCACGG
>CAXTRU010000083.1:10007-11277 GCA_964246665.1 uncultured Acidobacteriaceae bacterium | reverse complement strand
CCCACCTCGCGCACCCCGACGCCCACCGCCTCAGCCCCTTCGACACCTTCCACCTCATCTACCGCGACGACCTCGAGACAACACGCCTCGCTCCTCTCCGCGCAACCCTTGCCGGCGCGGTTGCCTAAGGCTCTGCTGCAACAGCCGGACTCGCCTGGAATGCGGCCCGAGCTGTGGAACGACCCGCTACCCACTTCAGCATGTCAGTGCAACAAAGAAGCACCTTGTTGGGAGTGCTGCGCTCCCAAACTAAGTCCCACTGCAGCGTGTGTTCCACGAAAACGCAGACAGGCTATTAGCGTTACAACGCTTCCTGCAGGAACCGAAACACGGACAACCCACAACGGACAACCAACAACGGACAACCAACAACGAACTCACTGCCATCCGCCGCCGAGTGCGCTATACAGCTGCACCAGGGTCAACGCCTCACTCTGCTGCGCGCTGGACAGGTTCAGCTGCGCAGAAAACAGGTTTGAATCGGTGGTCAGCACTTCGAGATAGCTTGTTGCGCCGCCTTGGTAACGGATGCGTGCAAGCCGTGTCGCGTCCTGCGCCGCGGCAACGAGTTTCTCCTGCTCGATGCGCGCAGCGCGTTGCTTGTTCACAGCAATCAGCGCATTGGATACATCGCGCATTGCCGTGATGATGGCTTTTTGATAATCAAGAACCATCTCCTGCTTTTGCCGTTGCGAAAGCTCCAGCTGCCCACGCAGCTTTCCGCCGGTAAAGATACTTTGTGTCAGCTGTCCGAGACCGTAAACGGTCGCGCCGCCCGGGTCGAAGAAATTCGAAAACTCATTGCCCCCGAAGCCACCCGACGCACTGATCGGCAGCTGCGGGAAGAACTGCGCCCGCGCCACACCGACCTGTGCATTGGCCACGCGCAGCTGTGACTCCGCTTCCTGGATATCGGGCCGGCGCTCCAGCAGCTGTGACGGCAAGCCCGTCGGCAGGTCTTGCGGCGGCGGCGCCAGCGCGTTCGGATCGGTGTGGGCGACGGGTCCAGGATTCTGTCCCAGAAGCAGTCGCAGGGCGTTTTCGTTCTGCTGAATCTGCTGTTCCAGCAGCGGGATCTGGTTGCTCGCCGTGTACAACAGCTGCTCAGCCTGGCGCACATCGCTCAGTGGAGCCGCGCCACCTTTTTCCAGAGTGGACGTCAGGTTGACCGAGTTCTGCCGAACCTCCAACGTTTGTTTCGCAATGGCCAGCTGAGCATCCAAAGCCCGCAGCTGGAAATACGTCGTGGCCACCTGCTGCACAAGCGTCA
>CAXTRU010000083.1:2325-9997 GCA_964246665.1 uncultured Acidobacteriaceae bacterium | reverse complement strand
TGGGCCCACTCCTGGGCAAGCAACTGGTCCCGCGCAGCCTGGGTCTGCTTGCGGTAGATGCCCCAAAAATCCGGCGTCCACGAAACTGACGCACTTAGCGATCCTTCAACGAAGGGATCTGGAAACGCCGATGACGAGGACGAATTGTTATTGTTCGACGTGTTGGAGTTCACCACCGAGTTCGGGATCCGGGCACCAACGCCCAGGCCACCGACGCTGATCTGCGGAAATTCCTGCGAGCGGGTGATCCGCACCTGCGCCTGCTGCTCCAGGATGCGTTCAGCTGCGATGCGCAGGTCGTAGTTGTTGGCCAGCGCCGTCTTGATCAGGTCCTGCAACTCAGGCTCATGGAACACCTGCGACCATTGCTGATCGCCCAGCGATCCCTTGGGGTCGCTGGAGACGTCAGCGTTGTCGGCTCCGCGAAAGCTCGGCGGTACGGGCGCCTGTGGACGCGTGTATTTGGGTCCAACATTGCAGCCGGTCAGTACGAGAAGCGACCCAACGGCCAGCACTGCAGGTAAGCGTATCTTCCAGCCTTCCATCAGACGTGCTCCTCTTCAGGCGCGCGCTGCAGACTTGCCTCTTTGCCGAGCTCGCGCGGATCCACTTCATGCGATGAATCCATGGTTGTGCCCTTGCCCCCGCGTGAGAAGCGGTGGCTCAGATATTCCACCACCGAAAACGTCACCGGAACGAACAGGATGCCCAGCACCGTTGCCAGCAACATGCCGCCCACCACAACAGTGCCTAGGATGCGGCGGGATACGCCGCCGGCGCCGGAAGCCGTCCATAGCGGTAAGCAGCCAAAGATAAAGGCAAGCGCGGTCATCACGATCGGTCGGAAACGCAATCGGGCCGCGTTCAAGGCGGATTCAGAGATCGACTGTCCGCCTTTATAGTTTGCGACCGCGAATTCCACGATCAGAATCGCGTTCTTGGCCGAAAGCCCGATCAGCATGATGAGCCCAATGGTGGCGAAGATGTCGTTTTCAAGCGATCGCGCACTCAAAGCGATGTAGGCGCCGAGAATCGCAACCGGCGTCGACAAAAGCACGCTGAACGGCAACGACCAGCTCTCATACAGCGCGGCCAGAATAAGGAAAACAAACAGAAGCGACAATGCAAAGACAGCCCATGCCGGAACACCTTGGGAGGCCTGCTGCTCCTGGAAGCTCATGCCTTGGTAGTCGTAGCCCATCTCCTTCGGCATGGTTTGCTGAAACACCTGTTCCAGCGCGGCACGCACCTGGCCCGAGCTATAGCCCGGCGCCCCCGCGATGTTCAACTGCGCAGCCGGATACTCATTGAAGTGGGTGATGAACTCCGGCCCGGCAATCTGCTTCACATGCACCAGCGCGCTTAAGGGCACCTGACTTCCGTTGGCGCTGCGCACATAGAAACGATTGATGTTGTCGATCTTTGTGCGCGAGGTTCCTTCCGCCTCAACGTAGGTCTGCCACTGCCGTCCAAACCGGTTGAAGTAGTTGACCAGGTAGCCGCCCATGAAGGTCTGCATCGTGGTGTAGATGGTGTTGAGATCGACCTGCTGCTCGCTCGCTTTTTCCCGGTCCACATCCGCATAGAGCTGCGGCACGGACGGCAAATATGCAGGGATCGCCGCGGCAATCTCCGGTCGCTTGGACAGCGCGCCCAGGTAGCCGTACAGGTTCTTGGTCAACTGCGTGGGATCGTCACCACCGGATCGATCTTCAACAACCATCTGCACGCCACCCGAGGTTCCGATACCCGGAATGGCCGGCGGTGGAAACGTAAACGCCAGCCCGTCCGTGATGCCGCCGCCGAGCTTGCCGCGAAGGCTTGCCTGGATGCTGTCAAACTGCTCGGCGGCCGCCTTGCGCGACTCCCACGGCGTAAGCGAGACGAAGAAGAAGGCCGTGTTTGTGCTCTGCGTCTGCGTGAGCAAGCTGAAGCCGTTGACCGCAATCACGCCCTGGATGCCGGGTGTGTGCAGCAGGGCGTCTGTCACCTTTTGCGCCGCCGCATCGGTACGCTGCAGGCTCGTGGCATCCGGCAACTGCAACGCCGCAAACAGGTAGCCTTGATCCTCTGTCGGGATGAAGCCACCTGGCAAGCGGGCGCCCAGCAGGAAGGCCAATGCCGCCACAACGCCAAGGGCGACCATGGTGAGCCCTGACTTGTGAATCAGCACGCTTGACGTGGAAACATACCGTTCGGTCGTCTTGCCGAAGAAGCGGTTGAACCAGTTGAAGAAGCGTTGCAGCGGCCCAGGCTTGCGAGTCTTGTCCTTGGGCTTGAGCAGAAGCGCCGACAGGGCCGGGCTCAATGTCAACGCATTGAACGCCGAGATCAACACCGAGATCGCAATCGTGACCGCGAACTGCTGATACAAGCGGCCCGTGATTCCCGGAATAAAGGCCGTCGGGATAAAGACCGCCGCCAAGATGATCGCGATGGCTACGACAGGCCCACCGACCTCCTCCATGGCCTTCTCGGTGGCATCCCGTGGGCTCATGCCCTCGTCGATATGGTGCTCCACGGCTTCCACCACGATGATGGCATCGTCGACGACGAGGCCGATCGCCAGCACCAAACCGAACAGTGACAACGTGTTGATGGAAAAGCCCAGCAGCGGAAACAGCACGAAGGTGCCGATCAGCGAGACCGGTACGGCCATCAGCGGAATCAGGGTTGCCCGCCAGCCTTGCAGAAAGATGTACACGACCAGGATCACGAGCAGCAGCGCAATCCCGAGCGTAACGATAATTTCGTGAATACCGGCACTGACGGCCTTTGTCGTGTCCAGCGGCACCTCATACGTCAGCCCGGCCGGAAAACGCTTGGAAAGCTCGTCCAGTCGCGCACGCACGGCACTGGCCGTTGCAACGGCGTTCGATCCCGGCAGCTGATAGATGCCCATCACGCCCGCGGGCGCCTTGTTGTAGCGCGCGGTCAAGTTGTACACCTGCGTGCCCAACTCGACACGGCCGACGTCCCGCAAATGCAGCACGGACCCGTCCGGATTGGCCCGCAGGATGATGTTGCCGAACTCCTCCGGTGTAACTAAACGTCCTTGCGTGCGAACTGTATAAGTAAACTGCTGACCATTCGGCACGGGCTCGCCGCCGATCTGGCCGGCGGGGTTGACGTTGTTCTGCGTATTCAGCGCGCTGATCACGTCGGTCGCGGTGACACCCAGTTGCGCCAGCTTGTCGGGATCCACCCAGACCCGCAAGGCATACTGCCCGCCAAACACCTGCACGCGGCCAACGCCGGACACACGGGTCAGTTCATCTTGCAGATTGATGATGGCGTAATTTGTCAGAAACTGGGCGTCGTATTTGCCGTTGGGTGAGCTGACGCTCACGATCATCAGCGGCGAAGTTTGCGCCTTTTGTACAACGACACCCGCTGTCGTGACCTGGGCCGGCAGTTGCGACTGCGCCTGAGAAACACGAAGCTGCGTCAACACCTGATCGGTATCAGGATTGGTCTTCACATCGAAGTCCACGTACACGGTCGCCTGCCCGTTGTTGGCGTTCTCCGAGTAGGTGTAGATCGCGTTATCGACACCGTTGATCTGCTCTTCCAACGGTGTTGCCACAGCCTGCACCAGTGTGCGCGCATCGGCGCCCGGGTAGGTGGCCTGTACCTGGACCTCAGGCGGAACGATGTTGGGGTACTGCGAGATCGGTAGACTCACCATCGAGACCAGGCCGACGATGACTGTCAGAATGGCAATCACGATGGCCACAATGGGCCTGCGAATAAAGAACTTGGACATCCGCTTACCGTCCCGTCTCGTCAGTGTTCGTGGAAGCCGTCGGTTGCGTGATGGCAGGGGCCGCATGCGGGCTCACCGGTACGCCCTCTTTCAGCTTCTGCAGATTGTCCGTAATCACCCGTTCGCCGGGCTGCAGACCACCGGTCACCACCCAGTTGTTGCCGTACTGCGGCCCCAGCTTCACATTGGCCACATGCACCTTGTTGTCTGGGCCGGCGGTGTACACCTGTTGCTGCCCCTGCAACTCCTGCACGGCAAGTTGCGGAACCAGCAAGGCATTGTGCAGAACCTCAGTGTTCGCCCGCACGCGCGCAAACTGACCGGGACGCAACACATTGCCGGGATTCGGGAACACTGCCGCAAGGCGGATCGCTCCCGTTTGCTGATTCAGCTGCCGGTCGACAAACACCACATGGCCGGGATGGGGATATGCCGCGCCGTTCGCAAGGGTCAGCTGCAGCGGAAGGCTTGCCGATTTGCTCAACAAATCGCCGTTCCCAGCCCGCGCCCGATGGGTCAGCGCCAGGTACTCGTTGTCGCTCAACGAGAAGTACACCTTGATTGGATCCAACTGCGACACCGCCGTCAACACAGACTGCGGATTCACCAAGTTGCCCACCTGGGTCGTCGCCTGACCGGCCACGCCGGAGATCAGCGAGCGCACCTGCGTAAAGCCGAGGTTGAGCTTGGCCGTAGACACGTTGGCCTCGGCGGCCGCGATGGCCGCCTGCGCCTGGCGCACACTGGCCTGTGCCTGCAACGCCTGCTGCTTGTCATTGTCCAGCTGGCTTTGCGCAATGGCGTGCTGTTCTGCCAAGGGTGTATCGCGGCTCACATTGATCTGCGCCAAACCTAGCTGTGCCTGCGCCTGGCCTAACTGACCCTGCGCCTGACCGACCTGGCCTTCTGACTGCTCCAGCGCTGCCTGAAACGGCCGCGGGTCGATCTGAAAAAGGACCTGTCCCTTCGCCACGGGAGCGCCTTCATGGTAGACCTGCCGGATGAGATAGCCGCTCACCTGTGGCTGAATCTGCGCGTTGACGTATCCGTCCAGCGTGCCGACCCACTCGCCCGTGAGCGGCACATCGACCTGCTGCACCGGGGCTACGGACACCGGCATGGGACCCATCGCCGCGGATGCGGCCGATGCCGCATGTTTGCCCTCACACCCTGCCAGAAAGCCTGATGCAAGAATCACGGCCAGCCCTGCCATCGCCGTGCGGGCCAAGCGCCGTTGTGCCTGGTCTTGATGTTTTCTCACTCGTTTTACCCTTTCCACGGCATGCATCGTTTCGTCGTTTCAACAAAACGGGACGACAGCGTGGGGAAATCATCTTTCAGATTCCCTGGCGATGGACCACGATGCAGAAAAGAAGATGGAGAGTGATCGCCGACACGCCGTTGGAACGTACCGACGCGACTGCGGCTCCAGCTAGAAAGGCCGCTTTCCGACGGGCGGCTCTTGCCGATGTCGTGCCGATCCGCGCGAGGCCGGCCGCATCTTGGGTGCCATGCTCCTCAACAACGTCGTCGTTCGGCTACAGATCCGCGCACCTCCTTTTTCAAGGATCGGCGGAACACTCAACCTCGCTGCTTGTACCTGAGCCGAGAGCCTGCACAGCCCGCCCACGGCACCCAGCCTCGCTCACCGGCCTTCAGCGCCCTGCGCTACCATCGCCTCATGCGCTCCATCACGGCTCCGCTCCTGCTTGCCTCCCTGCTGCAAACCACAGCGCAAACGTCCCCGGCGGCAGCCCGGCCCGCCCCTCCATCCGCGGCGATGACCTCCTACCGCAACGACGCGCTGCACCTTACCTACAGCTACCCGGGTAACTACGCCGACGCCACCGCCGTCATCGGCCCTGCCATGGAGGCCAGTCTGAGCGGCGACCCAGCTGCAGCCGCAGCCGCGCACTGCATCACCGTCCCATTTTCCCGCATGGACACCGCGGCCGGCCCGGGCCAGATCGGCATCGTGCTGCTGGCGCACGCTGACAGTACCTGCCTGAAAAAGAAGTTCAACCCCAAGTCGCTGGCCGAGTTCACACAGGGAGAGGCCCAGGGACTCAACGCCGCCGGCGCGAAGACCGCGTTCGACCAGCCGATCAGCTTCGAGCTCGCCGGGCGCCCCGCCGCCTCGCTGCAAGGGACCTTCTCGCTGCCCGCGGGCCAGCCCATGTTCGCGCAGGTCACCTGCGTGCTCACGCAACCCGACGTCGTCTGCTGGCAGTTCCTCGCCAACTCCGCCGAGCGCCTGAAAACCCTAACAGCCTTCCCCGTCACCTTCGACGGCAGCACCCCAACCGCCCTGACGCCAACATCCGCGCCAGCCAAGCCGTAAGCGCGCCTGCCGCCGTTTGTGAGCCAAAGGGCTGAGGGCACAGTCGCGCCCTCCCGGAGCCCGAGCAATATGGTGAGCTTCCAGCAGGCCCGATTCAAGGATGGCCGAGAAGAGATGAAGGTTTCAGGGACCCGACAAGCATCGTCGCGCAGCTAGAAGCCAAAAGCAACATCTCTCGAGACGCGACATCCATCGACGACCAGCAGTAGGCATCGACCAACAACTACCAACGACCGCTATGATCAATGGCAACGACTGAGACGCTAGCAGCCAGCCCCAAACGAACAACAAACCAGCCACTAGCAACCAGTCACCAACCACTAATCACTAGCCACTAGCCACTAGCCACAAGCCACTAGAAGTGGAAGCTAACCTCTGCCGTCACCGTCCTTGGCGTCACGTAGTGTGTCCCCGAAAACGTTGACAGGAAGTTATACAGCGCATATTTGTTCGTCGCGTTGATGGCCGTAACGCGCGCGCCGATCTTGTAGCGGTCGCTGCGCCAATGCACCACGCTGTCATCCCCCAGTTCCATGTCGAACAGGTTTCGCGGCGCAATCCGCTGTGGGCTGTGATCGTCATCCTCGGTCCCTGGTGCAGGGATGCGCACCAGCTGCGAGGTCAGCTGGTCTGCCGCGCACTGCGTGAAACCGGAGGTCTGCGTCGCCTTGACGCCCGCACACGTCAGCCCCGCCTGAAACTCCTCATCCGCCGTTAATCCGCTGAGGTCAATGTAGGGCTGCCCATTCACCGTGACGGACGTACCACCACAGGCACTGTTCGGGTCCGTCGCGTTGTAACACGGCACGGAGCCCGCCACCAAGCCCGAATCGTACCGCCAGTTGAATGAGTAGTAGAGGGTCTTCCGGAACGGCATCTTGTACTCAAAATGCGTCGTCTGGTTGAAGCGCTCGTCATGGTCGATGCGGAACGGGAAGCCGCCCGGCGCACCCACGGTTGCGCCCACGCCCCCGATCTGCGGGTTGAAGAACCGCGCCGCCACCGACGAGAACGTCCATCGCGCCGTTAGCCCCTTCCACTCCGTTAGCGTCGCGCTCGCCGCATAGCCGGGAATCTTTGAGTTGTGCCACTCAATCGGGAACGTGATCGGCGTTGCGCCCAGCACGCTGAAGTCGTATCCGTTATGCGTGTACTTGGTGATCCACTCACCGCTCACGACAAAGTGCTTGCCCGCGCTCTGCTCAAAGCCCGCATGGAACTCATTGCGGAACCCGGGATTAAACGGCGCCGGCAGGCACGGCCCGATGGTGGAGAAGATCGCGTTCAAGACCGCATCGTTACAGCCATTGGCGGAAAGAACCAGGTTCTCGTTAAAGGGCGTCTCCTGCGTGCGTGCATAGGAGGCACGCAGCACCGTACCCGTCTTCTTCAAGTTGTAGCTGATGCCTACGCGGGGCTCACCCTGCCGCTGGATGGCAAGCCCGTTATACAGATCGCCGCGGATGCCCAGGTTGAACTGCCAAGGGCCCGCCGTCAGTGTGTCTTCGCCGTAGAGGGCCAACTGCTTCACATCCGTGCGCCCATGCCACGTGTAGGTTGTTCCG
>CAXTRU010000083.1:0-2292 GCA_964246665.1 uncultured Acidobacteriaceae bacterium | reverse complement strand
CAGTGCCGGCTGGGTCATTCAGCCCCGGATCGACTAAACCGATGGTGTCGTTTTCGCGCAAAAACGTCTGCGAGTACATGCCGCCGAACTTCAGGCTATTGTGCCCGACCACGTACGAGATGTCCGAGTGCACACCGGCGTTGGTCAGCGTCCGGTATTGCGAGACGCTCTCCTGCTGAATGGGGCCGAAGTCGTTCAGCAGGTTGTTGCTGGGGTAGTAGTTGTAGCTGTCGCGGCGCACATACGGCGCGAAGTTAAAGACCGCATTGTCACCGATGGTCCGCGTATAGGTCGGCGCGACCAGGATCGTCCCGATCTTCGAGCGCTGATCCTGATTGCCTGTGGTGAACCCGTTGTTCACCGGGTTGGTCGGGTCGGCGAAGCCATACTGTGTGTCGTAGGTGTTGGGCGTTTGGAACCATGAGCGCGTGTACTGAAAGTTAGTGTGGATTGAATCCTTCGCGCTTAGCGCAAAGTCCACGCGGTCGAAGAAATTCGCTTCGTTGCCTTTATCGTGATAGACCGCAAACTCCGGCGCATCGAGAAACCGGCCCGACTCCAGTCCGCTCGCAGAGACGAAGTTGCCCCACGTCTTGCCGCCGTACGCGAGATTTGCCGCCAGGTTGGACGTGCCGAACGTGCCGTACGACAGAGTGACCGCACCGGTGGGCGTCGTCGCATTCTGGCCGGAACGTGTGGTCACGTTCACCACCAGCGAGGTCTTGTCGCCATACTCTGCCGGTGGCGCGCCTTCAATGACCTCTAACGACTGCACGGCATCTGCCGGCAGTTCGTTCGAGAACACCTTGCTCTGCTGATCCGTAATCGGCTGCCCGTCCACGGAAAACGACGTCTCGTTGTGGTCACCAAGTCCATGGAGCAGGCCGTTGGAGTCCGCAGCCACCCCAGGCGAAAGCTCCGTCACAATCGAACTCAACTGCGACGAGGGACTCTCGACCGGCAACCGATTGATCATCGTCCGGTCCACGTCTGTGTGGAAGTTCGGATCGCTTTCCACAAGGTCGGGCGGCGCCTCCACGGTGACCACGGTGTTGGCTGTCGCCACATTCAGGGTCAGCGTGACCTTGGCCGCCACCACGTTGGCAATCTGCACCTGCTGACTCGCTGTAACGAAGCCCGGCTGCGTCGCCGTCACCCGGTACGGATTGAAAGGGAGATTGTGAAAGGCGAACGTGCCGGCGGCGTCGGTCGCCTGCGTCCGCGTATACCCGCTTACCGGGTTGCTGATGGTTACAGAAACGCCGGGGATCACGGCCCCGCTCGCGTCCACCACGGTTCCGCTCACCGTGCCGGAGGTACTCTGCGCCAAGCCTCGGAACGAGTGCAACGCGGTGACTAGAAAAAGAAAAGCAACTGCGAGACGCCAATGCATCTGTCGCATAAAGTGGTTCCCCCTGATGCGGCCCGCGGACGTGGGATCCTGTGACCCAACCCTCAACGTAGGCCGCCTGCTCGGTCCTTACAGACCGGTGGCTGTTCTCCGTCGCGTGTCGGTGGCGACGGGCTCGTTCAGGCGAACGCCAGCGAGGGTGGAGGTCGCCCAAAGCGGGCGAAATGCCAAACCGACGCAACGCTTTGCTCCGCCGGCTCGGCCGTCGCCAGCTCGTCCAGCAGGCCCGGGAGGCTCCCCGCATGCATCGGCGCAGGGAGCGCCTGCTGATGCATCGCAACGCATAAGGGACAGTGCTCTTCGCTGTCCGCTGTTTGGGTGCCGGCAGCGGCGGTACGCACCTGGTGCGTGGTGGAGCCTGGCGGATGAATGTGCGCCGCTTGCCCCGTGGTTACTGCGCCAAAGAGCAGAGCAAAGGCCAGCATCAGCCATCGCGACCAGGCCGATGGACCTAGGGCCACCGTGGCACGGGTCGAGCTACAGCTTGCGTGCTGGACTCGGAAACTCACTTGTATTTCAGTGTAGACGTGGCAAGCGCCAGAAGGGACGCGAATGGGGCTGACTAGGTTTCGCGTCACCCGAGGCGCCGACTTTCAGGCACAGGCTCGTAACCCGCAGCAGAGCCTTCGACCGAAGACTTCGACGGCAACGCGACATGCGTCTACGCCGCTTCATAAACCCTTCGAGAGAAGCTAGTAGCTGAAGAACTCGTTAAGCCCGCGCCGGAGCCGTAAGCCCATCACCAAAAACGCAAGGGACAAGAAGCCTGTAAAGCCGTCCCAATACAGCATAGGGTGCGCCCAGCCCGGCGAATACTGCCAGTCCTGCCCTGCCCACAGGGTCACCAGCGTGGCCACGATCCCGAACTGAAAGCCAAGCAC
>CAXTRU010000082.1:6495-11366 GCA_964246665.1 uncultured Acidobacteriaceae bacterium | reverse complement strand
CTCCTGAACGCCGCCGACACCACCAACGGCTACGTGCTCGACAAAGCGCAGATCGAGTCCGTGCCGCAGCCCACCGGCAGCTTCACCGGCCTTGCCATCCTGTCGCCCGGCGTCAACGCGGAGCTGCCCGGCGGCACCGGCGTCAACTCCGGCCTCGGCAACTTGCCCATCTGGGCCAACGGCCAGCGTGACACCAGCAACTCGTTCCAACTCAACGGCGTCGACGGCAGCAATCTCTTCAACGGCAAAAGCACCAGCCAGGTCGAGTCCGCACGCGTGGTCAACAACACCGGCGTGGGCAACAGCGGCATCGGCGGAGAAGAACTCAGCGCCTCGTCGGTGTATCTCGCCATCGGTAACGCCATTCCCACGCCCGCGCCGGCCACCATTGAAGAGGTCCGCGTCAACGCCAGCATGTACGACGCGCAGCAGGGCTCCAACTCCGGCGCGCACGTCGACCTCAGCACCCGCGCCGGCACCAACGCACTGCACGCGTCGCTCTACGGCAACCGCGAAACCAACTGGCTCAACGCCGCGCCGTTCTTCTTCAAGAAGGATTCCGGCGTGCCCGAAAGCGCCAAGAATCCAGGCATCCATCGCTACACCGCCGGCGGCACCGTCGGCGGCCCCATCCTCAAGGACAAGCTCTTCTACTTCCTCGCTTATGAGCATCTTCACGTTTCTGACGAAGAAACCGGTGACACCGAGATTGCCGTTCCCGCAGGCCTCAGCAACGACCGCAGCCCCGCTGCGCTAAGTGCACTGGTCAATAGGAGCTGGGGACCTGCATCGCTCAACTCGACGCTGTGTCCGAGTGGATACACAGGAGAAGCACCGTGTTCAGACCCGCTTGACGAGAACGGGCTCACAACATCAGCTGCGGACTGGACGGCCAACCCCGTCGGCCTCGCGCTCTTCCAGGCCAAGCTGCCCAACGGCCAATACCTCATCCCCAACGATAACGGCCACACGCCGGCCTTCTACTCCCCCGCCAACGCCTTCGAAAAAGGCACCGCGTACTTTATCGGTGACCGCGCCGTCGCCAACCTCGACTACAACCCCAGCGGCAAAGACCAGCTTTCGCTGAAGTACTTCTACCAGCACGACCCCAACTCCACGCCCTATGCGCTCTCCAGCGTGCCCGGCTTCACCGAGCACCTCGACGCCGGCGCGCAGGTGTTTTCCATCAACAACACGCAAACGCTGCGCAGCAACTTGGGCATCACGGAAACGCTCGGATTTATTCGCGAAAAGGCGTACAGCACCAACGACCAGCTGTGGTCGCCCGGCCAGGCGGGCACACCCATCTCGGCCATCTCGCCCGCGTTCGGTTCCTACTTCGCCGGCATCACCATCGTCGACGCACTCGGTTCTGCGACGCCCGCCGGCCTCGGCTCGCAGGCGCTCAACATCGGTCCCAGCGCCGCCTCGCAGAGCGCCTACACCGGTGTCTTCCAGAACCGCATCATGCCGTCGGCCAACGCCATCCTTACGCTGGGCAAGCACTCGCTCAACTTCGGCGGCAGCTTCGCGTACACCCAGCTCAACATCCGCGATCAGCGCACGGGCAAAGGCAATGTCGCCACGCCGGACTTCGTCACGTTCTCCAAGAATTGGGTGACGCCGTACAGCACCAACGGCTTCGTCGCGACCACCTACCTGCAGGGCGACGCCAACCGCTATTACCGCGCCAACCAGGACGGCCTTTACCTGCAGGACAAGTTCCAGGTCACATCCAACCTCACGCTCACCGGTGGTCTCCGCTGGGACTGGAACGGCGGGCTTACTGAAAAATACGGCCGCATCTTCAACTTCAACCCATCGCTGTACCAGTACAACGCCGTTGCCGACTCGATCGTGAACTCCGGCCTCGTCATCGCCGGCAACAACGCCAGCGGCACGCAGGGCGTCAGCAACACTACTCTCACTGGCCGGCAGTGGGGTTTCGGTCCGCGCATTGGCGCGGCGTGGCTGCCCGACTTCGCCAAGCAGAAGGTCGTCATCCGTGCGGGCACGGGCATGTACTACGACCGCGGTGAACTCTACACCTATCTCTCGCCGGGCTATGCCGCGGGCGAGGTCTCCGGCGGTCCCTTCGGCGTCAGCCAAACGCCGCCCTTTGTCACCCAGCAGCACTGCCCGTACAGCGCCTCACCCTACGGCCAAACCAGCTACCTGTACGACTTCTACATCCCCATCTGCGACCCCACCGGCGCTACCTATAACCTGCAGGCCCCCTGGGGCACCACGCCCGCGCCGGCGCCCGTCAACCCCAGCGCCGCGAGCCTGATCAACTACCTGCCCAACGCCGCGGGCATCATCGCCGGCGAGCAGCCCTACACGCTCGGCGCCTACAACCCCGCCAACAAGCTGCCGTACAGCATCAATTTCACGCTGGACGTGCAATGGCAGCCACGCAACGACCTGCTCGTGGAGCTTGGCTATGTCGGCAACCTCGGCCGGCACCAGGTCATCCCGCTGCCCATCAACCAGGCGCGCATCGCCACGCAGAACGCTCCCACCCTGGCCGGCGGCCCCAATGCGCAGTACTTCAGCTACGGCTATACGGTGCTTGACCCCGACACCTTCGCGCCAATCTGCGTGAACCAGCCCAACGGCGGCAACTGCCAGTACGGCCAAATGCAGCAGAACTACGAAGGCGGCAACGTCGACCTGCGCGTGCCCTACACGGGCTACTCGTCAGAGTCCGAAAGCTACACCGCTGCGGGCATCTCCGCGTACCACGCACTGCAGGCACACGTAGAAAAGCGCATCAGCCACGGCCTGCAGGCAGGCCTGTCGTACACCTACTCGCACCCCACCGATGAGCAAAGCGCGCTGGGCCTCTTCTACAACGGCAACAACCCCAACGTGCTGCGCAGCGGCTATGGCTCCGCCGACTACGACCGCACGCACGTGCTGAACTTCACCTACAGCTACACCCTGCCCACCGCCTTCAGCGAGGGCTCGCTCGCCGGCAAGCTTGCCAACCATTGGACCCTGAACGGTCTCGGCATCTTCCAAAGCGGCCAGCCCTACAGCGTCATCGACTATTCCGGCGCGGTTGGCAGCATCTTCTACTCCACCTTCAACGGCATCACCAACCCCATCGTCCCGCTCGCCCAGGGCTGCAATGCCAAGAACGCCAAGACCGGCGATAGCGGCGCCTTCTACAACCCCAACACGGGCGCCGGCGCCGCGCTCAAGTCGTCCTGCTTCACCATCCCGCTCATCCCCGTCGGTCAAATGGGCGTGCCGCAGGGCGACGTCTTCGAGACCAACTTCACCTCCGGCCAGCGCAACATCTTTCGCCAAACCTGGCAGCGACGCCTCGACGCCTCGCTCGTGAAGACGCTGCAGCTCCGCGACCGCTACGCCCTGCGCTACACCCTCGACGTCTTCAACGTCAGTAACACCAGCAGCTTCGACATCCCCACCGACAACGTCTCGCAAAACCAGGCCTACAATAACGCACCCGAGCTCAGCACCGACCCCTACAGCCTCTACACCGCCGCCCCCGGAGGCCTCGGCGTCACCCGCCACACGATCGGCTCACCAAGGCAGGTGCAGATGTCTCTACGGCTGCAGTTCTAGAAGCGGTGGCTAGTGGCTGGTGGCTGGTGGCTGGTGGCTGGTGGCGCTGCAGTTGCCTTGCCGTTGCACTTGCTTTTCTTGTTGTCATTCCCGCAGGGAATCTGCGTTCTTGGCCGCTGCTTCGATTGCTGTTTCCCCGCAGGCAATCTGTAGCTGACCTTTACCACCGTGGCTTTCTTGTTGTCATTCCCGCAGGGAATCTGCGTTCTTGGCGCTGCACATCTCCCTGACGCGCGCCGGGACCGCGGCAGCAGACCACTGTGCGCCTGAATGGCTGTAGCTCAAGGCAACCTAAAAACTACGTCGCGCTCGCACGCTCAACGGCCTGGACTCAGTCGCAACGAACAAAGCGTAACGCAGGGAACCGGCCCAGAGCCAAAGCAATCGCAACGCTGTTCACTATAGGAAAGCGGGAACTGGTAGCCCAGCCTCAAAACTCTAAACCCAACAGCTTATCCGTCTCAACCACCGAGCAGCGAGCAGCGAGCAGCGAGCACCGAGCACCGAGCACCGAGCACCAGCCACCAACACCCTCACTTACCCTTCACCGCAATCACCTCAATCTCCAACAACGCCGACGGTGCCGCTAACGCCGCGACCTGAAACGCCGAGCGCGCCGGCTTGTTGGGCTGGGTTGCAGTGCCGAAAAACTTGACGTACTCGCTTTGCATCCCCGCAAAGTCGAGCTTGCCCGTCTTCGGATCCGGCCCAAGAAACACGGTCATCTTGACCACATCTTTCATGTCCAGCCCTTGCGCCTGCAACGCTTTCTGGATCTTCGCAAACACGCTGGCTGCCTGTGTCTTTGTGTCGGTCGCATACACCGCGACGGTGCCCTTGGCCTTGTCCGCAGGCGTGACCGGATCCGCAAGCTGACCGCTGAGGTAATACGTATCGCCCGCCCAAACGCCCGTGGCAATCGGCGACTGCTCCGTTTGCACATGCCGCACCTCTGTTTGGGCATGGGCCGCCATCCCGGTCAAGCCCAACATCACCACCAAACCTGCACTCCGCTTCAGCACGCGTCACCCCTCCTTAAACCACACCAGCCCTACGCAAACCTCAACAGCTCACAGCACGACCCTCAACAAAACATCCAAATCCAACCAGAGAAGGCTGGAGATCTCACCAGCACCAGCCCCACTCGAACCTCAATCCCTCACAGCCCAAACCTCAACAAAACAAGAGCAGCACCGAGACTAGCCAGAATGGAGCCCTACACCGCGGCAACAAGCAGCTATCCCACCACCGCGCCCACACCACCGCCCAGCCGCGCG
>CAXTRU010000082.1:4024-6485 GCA_964246665.1 uncultured Acidobacteriaceae bacterium | reverse complement strand
GCCTTCACCTGTTCGCTCAGCATCTGCACGGCGCGCAACGCACTTAGCGCCGCGCCTTCCTGCCAGGCCACGACGTGCGACGTATGGTCGCCTGCAAAGATGATCCGGCCATCCGGCTTGATCAGCGTCTCGTAGCCCACGTTCGTACCGGTGCGTGCGGCCGCGGGCGACCGTGCCTGCCCCGTCTGCCTGCTCGGTTCCATGCCCGGCGCCTGTCCAGGGCCCTTGCTCGTGTTCAGCGCGGCCATACCTCCACCGCCGCGTTCAAACGTGCGCGGCTGCCCCGGTCCATACGCGCTGATCCACGAGCCCTCGTTCCACTCCGACTTGCTCCAGCCGTAGTACATCGGCTTTTCCAACTCATGCCCGTACCCTGGATGCAGCCGCTCTATCGATTTCCGGCTTTCCGCAATCTTTTGCTCCATGGTCAGCTTGCCGAACGCCGACGTGCTCTCATCCGTATAGCCGCTGACCACGATGCCGCGATCAGAAAACAGTCCCCACGACGGGAACCATATGGGGCTGCAACCCACGTTCACAAACTCCAGCCCGCCATAAATATTCTGATCCTGTTCCCAGAAGCGGCGGCTTTCCCACGCGATCTTGTAGGCGCCCGCATACACACACTCGTCGATGACTTTCTTATACGGCGCGCCCACATTCGTCTGCATGGAGCGCATCTTCGTCAGCGGCATTGCGCAAATGCAGTAGTCTGCTTCAAGTTTTTTCGCGGCACCGCCCTGCGTGTACGTCACCTCGACGCCCTTCGCCGTTTTGTGCATCCCCGTCACCGCGGCGTCATACTGCACCATGCCGCCGAGCGACTTCGCAAAGGCATAGGGGATCTTGTCCATGCCGCCCACCGGCTGGAACATGGTCGCCTGCATGTCGAACTGCTCATCGAAGAGCATTCCCTGCCAAAACTCCGCCTGCAGTAGCGAGTGGAGATCAAGCGGCTCGCTCAAAACACCGGCCTCATCGCCCGCACCGGCCGGCTTGCTGTAGCCCGCACGATCGCTACCGGCATACTTACCCGCATTGTCCAGCGGCCCATAGACGCGCAGAAAGTCCAGCATCTTCTGGCGATCGTCGCCGGTAAGCTCCGCGTCCAACCCGCCCTGGTTCATGCACTTCATCAGCAACTCGCTGACGTGCCCGCGCGTATCGTTTACCACTTGCCGCATTACCTGCGGCTTGCCGCCCAGGGCGTTGTCGTTCTGCAGGTGCGCCGAGCGGCTCATGTTTACCTCGACCTGCAGCTCGACACCCAGCTTTTTACAATAGCCGAGCATGTTGGGGTGAATCGAGGGCAAGCGTGCCGGCCCAAAGTTCTGGTAGTGCCCCGGTTCCCAGGTACATCGCTGCACGGAGCCATCCATCATGCGAACGTCATCGCCACCCCGCACCGTGTAGTTGCGCCCGCCCGGCCGCGTGCGAGCTTCCAGCACCGTCACGTCGTACCCCAAGGGTCGCAGCTCATACGCTGCTACCAGCCCAGCGATGCCGCCGCCCAGCACAACCACGCGCACACCTTTGCCGGAGCCCGCGGCCGCCTGCACCGTTTCCGCGCGGATCGGTTGTGCTTCCGCCAGGTCCAGCCCTCGCATCGCAAGAAACGCCGCCGAATACCCGCCCGCTTGACCGACCCGGGTAAGAAATTGCCGCCTGGAAAGGCTCATGTGCCCGCTCCTTTTATCGATACGTGTGCATCCAGTTCGAAACCCGGTAACGGAAGATAGGGTCGCAAACATCGCTACAGCGAGTCTTCAGCCCCTACCAAAGTGCGTTTTGCTTGATTCATCTGAATGTAATGCATGTCTCTCGCTTGCGACAAAACCTTTTTTCCCGTGACAGCCTTTTTGCGCCGCACGCTTTTGCGCAAAAGAGCAAAGCCCGGAGCATGGCTCCGGGCTTCTGCACTGCTCATCGATAGCTGAGACTTCAGGGGTGAATAGTCACAGTCAGGGTTGTCGACGCGGTAATGCTTGGGTTCGCGGTGTCCACACCGGTAAGCGTGGCAGTCACCGTTTGCGTAGTGTTCGCGGGCGGGGGTGTGGGATTGGCAATGCTGCTGCCGCCGCACCCACTCAGGCCCAGACCAAGGCTTGTCAGCACGACCATGCTCAGCAGTGCCGGCAGCCGGCGGCGTTTGCGAAACGCCAAGCCTCCGCACAGCAGACCCGCGAACGCCGCGCCCTCAGGCCAGCGATCAGGCGGAGCACCTGGCCTCGAGCTACCGAGCGATGCCTTCTTCTGCCCGGAGCCAAGCACCACTGCGCCCGTGGCCGTGGTTCCGCAGGCCGTTCCTTCCCCGAGCGTCAGGGTTCCCGACATTGTTGCGCTGCTGCCCAAGGAGAAGTTCGACGCGTTTCCTTGGACGGAGGAGGTGGTCTCCGAGCAAAGCGTGGGTGCGGTCGAGGGGTAGGTCAGGGTGAAAGCCACGGTCCCCGTGTAGCCGGTT
>CAXTRU010000082.1:0-4014 GCA_964246665.1 uncultured Acidobacteriaceae bacterium | reverse complement strand
CCCGCCACCACAGAGATAGTCCCGTTAGCGATGCTGTTGTAGGCCAAACTGATATTTCCCGCTGCGAGCGTAAATGTTCCGCCGGGCGTGGAACTGCCTGCGAGCGTCAGGGTCAGAGTTCCGCGGGAAGGCAACGTCGCTCCATCACCGGAGTACGCCGCGACCAGAACGTGGGTGCCGCCGACGTTTGTGCCCGGGTAGGTGTATGTGGCTGTGCCTCCACTCAGCGTCAGCGGGGTGCCGGCAGCAACGCCATCCACGGTCAACGTCACAGTTCCTGTTGGCGTGGCGGTGCCTCCGCTCGCCGGTGCGACCGTGATCGTCACCAGATCTGTGGCCGCCGAGGCCGGCGTTAACGTCGCGGCAGTCAGGGTCGTGGTCGATCCAAACTGCGCCGACGTTGCCGAAGTGGCACTTGGCCACGCGGCCACCAGCTTGGCGAAGTCGATGCTGCCCAGGCCTGAGGCTTCGTCGTAGCCCGCCGTGGAGGCGAACTGCGAGGCCCCTATCGTGGAGCAGTCCGCAACACCGGCCAGGCAGGCGTTGGTGCCCGTGGTGATGTCGTGAAATGCAGACGCATACGTCGTGGCATTGCTGGCCAGGCTGTACAGGATCGGGTTGATGTTGCCCTGGGCCGCAGCGTTCTTTGCCTGGTTCAACACCGCGAGCATACCCGCAAAGATCGGCGCAGAAAAGCTGGTGCCACCGGCAAGGGTAAAGGTTCCCTGGGGGCTGCGCAGGCCGCTAGTGCAGCTTGCGGTCTGGCCCTCCGTCGCCAGGTCGGACGGATCTGTGGTGCAGTACAGATAGCCAGGGCTGTCCACCGACGCTTGTAAGGAAATATCCGGTACCAGCCGACTGCTGCCGGCCGGGATGCCCGTCACGCCGGTTTGCCACGCGGGCCGTGCGAACAGAACGCTACTGCCGCCACCCCCGGCGGAAACACCGTTCGCCGAGCTGTCCTCGTTCCACACCGCTTCCGGCACGTATGACAGCAGCGAACTCACCACATCCGAACCGGTCGCGCTCTGCCAATACTGCGTATTGGTCGGGCCATACGTGCCCGTCTGCATTTGCGTGCCGCCCATCGCCGTCACGTATGGCGCGGACGCAGGGAAGTCCACCGCCAGCGCTTCCTGCTGCGCGGCCGAGCCTACTGGATCGCCATAACAATCCGTGGATCCCTGATCCCCAGCCGAGAAAATAACGGTCTGGCCCTGCGCGCTGGCCTGCTGTGCCTGTTGGGCGTAGGCCTGCGCAAACTGTGTCTCCCCGCCGATCTGCAAGTCGGTCTCACAAAGGCCATAGCTTCCGCTGATGATCGGCGCGATGTTGGAGTTCACCGCGTATGTAAGGCTGTCGAAGATGTCGTGGTTGTCCTGATCGCCCGTGTACACCAGGTAGACCTTCGCCCCCGGAGCCATGCCGGTCGCATACTCCACGTCCAGTTGGCTTTCGCCCTCATCGCCGTCAGAAAGTGAGTTCACGCCCGAAACGCCGGTCGAAGGCACCAGCACCAAGGTCGGCAGGTTCGTGGCGAGCCCGGCCCCCGCCTGAAAAGCACTGATGGCCGAAGTGTCGATATACGACTCGCCCACAATGGCGATCGCCTGCCCGGCCCCGTTGAAGCCGGCGCTGTAGGTCGACTTCATGTCATACATGGTTGCCAGGTCGGACGGCGTAAGGAAGTGATTGCCCGGCGCCTTGCTTGACGTCAACGCCGGCATCGGCTGCGCGCGCGTCAGCACCTTGTGGGCATGGGGGTGGAAGTCGGCCAGGTGCAGCACCGTTGTCACCATCGGCGCAAGAGCGGCCGGCACACTCAGGTCCGACGCCGGCGCATAGTGCACGCGGTCGCTCATGGCGTAGCGGTGCAGCTCCGTCCCGAAGGCCGCGGCTACCTGGGCGGCTGTTCCATCGAAGGTGATCTGGTCGCGGCTGCGGGCCACCCCGTCGATCGTGAAACCCTGTCCCTGCAACCAGCTTTGCACCTTGGCCAGATCGCTATCCGCCACCCCAAAGCGCGCCGCAAACTGGTCCGGCGTCAGCCACTGGTGAAACTGCGGCGAGGACGGATCCTGCTGCGCCGCCAGCAGGGCACTCAGGTCGGCCTGCTGCGCCGCCGTTCGATTGAAAACCAGCGTCATGCCTTTGAGCGACGTGCTCGCCGGGACCGCCCCCTGGTCCACGCCGCGCGAAGCCTGCCCAGGCCGCGTTCCCGGAAGGGTTACCCGTGCGCCACCACCCGCGATCGCAGAGGTCAGCCTCGGCTTCGGTCCTTGCGCGACACAGGGCGCACCGGACATCAACAGCAAACACGCAATCACAGCGGCCCACATCAGGCGAAATCTCATAAAACGTGGTCTCGAATCCGCAGAACTCCGCACGGCTGAAACGGAGATCCTGCTTGGGGAATCAACGTTATAGACGCGACCCGCAAGGCAAAGTTCCACGTCGCCCCCGGGCCTCGCCGCCCACTTTCCATCTCGTTCAAACGTGCCTACCGGGTCTTATCGGCAGACTTCGCAAAAATTTTTGCCCTTCAAGAGGACGCCCAGCTCACCCTGGCCCACCTTGCGTTGTTCGCCTGTCGAAAAGGTCTTCACGGTGCCGAGCCCGTCGCGCACCTCGTCTTCGCCCAGGATCACGATGTGCCGCGCCAGCCGGTCCGCCACCTCGAAGCTCTTGCGCAGCTTGAAGCCGCCGTCGCCTACCTCCACGGAAAGCCCCTGACGCCGCAACGTCCGCGCCAACGCCAGCGCTGCCGGCTGTTGCGCCACGCCCAGCGGCGCAACATACGCGTCCAGCTTGGGCGAAAGCTGGCCCTTTGCCTGGCCCTCACCTCCCGCGGCCGCATCCAGCTCCGCCTGGGCCTGCAGCGTCAGGATCAGCCGGTCTTCGCCAATGGCAAACCCGATCCCAGGCGCCCGCGGTCCGCCCAGAATCTCGCTCAGTCCGTCATACCGGCCCCCGCCCAGCAACGCATTCTGCGTGCCCAGCCCGGTGGTCACGGTGAACTCAAATGTTGTGCGCGTGTAGTAGTCCAGCCCGCGCACCAGCCGCGGATTGACGTGGTACGGCACCCCGCACGCATCCAGCGCGGCCAGCACCTGCGCAAAGTGCGCCTTCGACTCCGCCCCCAGGGAGTCCGCGATCTTGGGCAGACCGTTGATGATCTCCTGGTCGCCCTCGTCCTTGGAGTCCAGCACCCGCAACGGATTCGTCTCCGCGCGCCGCTGATTATCCGGGCACATCCGGTCCTTCACTCCGGCCAATGCCTCGCGCAGCACCTCGTTGTAGCGTGCCCGGTCCTCGGCATTGCCCACCGAGTTCACCTCCAGCCGCCATCCGCGCACGCCCAACTCGTCCAGCAGCGCGGCCAGCATGTCCAGCACCTCGGCATCGCGCAAGGGGCTTTCCGCCCCTGAGCTCGCCGGCCCAATCACCTCCGCGCCAATCTGCCAGAACTGCCGATACCGCCCCCGCTGCGGCCGCTCCCGCCGAAACTGCGGTCCGATGTAGTACAGCTTGCTCAGTCCGCCCGTGTCGCCCAGCTTGTGCTCGATATACGCCCGCACCACCCCGGCGGTCGACTCCGGCCGCAGCGTCAGCGACTGGCCCTTCTCGGACTCAGCCCGCGCCCGGTCTTCCCAGGTGAACATTTCTTTGCTGACGATGTCGGTTTCTTCGCCCACGCCGCGCGCAAACAGCTCGGTGGCCTCAAAAATCGGCGTCCGGATCTCTCCAAACCCATAGCGCGCAAACACGGCGCGCGCCGTCGCTTCCACATGGTTCCAACGGGGCGTCTGGTCCGGTAACAGGTCGCGCGTGCCGCGCACAGCCTTCAGGGCAGGGCGCGGCTTGGCGCCCGAAACATCACGACTCATAGGTCTTTCAGTGTAGAGGACGCCAGTCCGAAGCCTGCGCCGCCGTCATGCCCACAGGGGGCGGTGGCGGCGGTGGGGGAGCCTGCCCTACGCCCGGACCTGCGTCGGGCCCGGAGGACCAGCCAGC
>CAXTRU010000081.1:0-11528 GCA_964246665.1 uncultured Acidobacteriaceae bacterium | reverse complement strand
CCGTTCACGCCGTAACGTGAGCCGAGTCGCCCCCGTTCACGTCATACGTCGCACCGGTCACCATGGCGGCGGCGTCGCTGGCCAGGAAGACCGCGACCGGCGCCACCTGCTCCGGCTGCAGCCACGGCACTCCCAGCGGCACCTTCGGCAACCGCGCTTTGATCGTCTCTTTCTCGCTAGGGTGTTCCGGTGGAGGCGTCGTCATTGTCTCACCCACCGCCATCGACCAGCGCTTGTCGTTCCGCGTCAGCGGCGTGTCAATCAGCCCCGGCTCAATGCAGTTGACCGTGATCTTGTGCTTGCCCAATTCCAGCGCAGCCGACTTCATCAGCCCGATGATGCCCCACTTCGACGCTGAATACGCCGCGCCGTTTTTGGTGCCATACCGCCCCTGCATCGACGAGATCAGGATCAGCCGACCACCGCCGCGCTTCACCAGGTGCGGCGCAAACGCCCGCACGGTGTTGGCGGTGCCGTCCAGGTTGTTGTGCACCGTGTCGTTCCAGTCCTCGTCATCCATCTCGAGTAGCGGCTTAAAGGTCTGGATCGCGGCGTTTGCCACCACGATGTCGATCCCGCCGAACTCCGCAATGACCTTATCGGCGAGTTCGCGCAGAGCTTGGATGTCGCGGATGTCGGCTACCATTGTGGCCCACTTCGGCCCGATAGTGCTCAGCAGCTTGCCGGTCTCATCCAGGTCCTGCGGCGTGGCCGGCGCATACTCCGTCTTGGGCGACACGCGCGCGGCCGCATCCACGGCCACCACCTTGGCCCCATTCCGCGCCAGATCCACGGCGATCGATCGCCCGATCCCCCGCGCTGCGCCCGTTACAACGGCGACCTTGCCACGCAACAGCGCCGGAAACCCCTCACCTGTCCACACGTGCTCGGACGCCGTTTGATCCTTCTGCGAATCGCTCATCCAACCCTCCTCGCCGGGTTGGATGCGGCATGCCAGCAGCTCATCGTGCGGTGCCCGGTGGCTTACGCGCGGACTTCGGCTTCGACCAAACGCTCCGCCGCGCGCAGACCGCGGTTGGCATAGCTTGCCTTGATGAAGGCGTGGAACAGCGGATGCGGTTCCAGCGGCTTCGACTTGAACTCCGGGTGAAACTGGCAGCCTAGGAAGAAGGGATGCCCAGGGATCTCTACGATCTCGACATAGGTCCCGCTTTCGCTCGAGCCCGTGAGCCGCAGGCCACCGTCAGTGAGAGGCTTTTCGAACTCGCGGTTGAACTCGTAGCGGTGCCGGTGACGCTCGCTGATCTTGGTGCTGCCGTACGCGCGGGCAGCCAGGGAATCAGGGTCCATCACGCAGTCCCACGCGCCCAGGCGCATGGTCCCGCCCATCTCTTCCACGCCCGTCAGTTCACGCAATTTGTAGATCACGCGGTATGGCGTTTGCGGATCGAACTCGCCGCTGTTGGCGCGCTCCAGCCCGCACACATTGCGCGCGTACTCGATGCACGCGGTCTGCATGCCCAGGCAGATGCCGAAGTACGGGGTCTTTGTTTCGCGGGCGTAACGGATGGCGTTCAGCATGCCTTCAATGCCGCGCTTTCCAAAGCCTCCGGGCACGAGAATGCCGTCATACTCGTCCAGCATCGCAGTGTACTCAGGCGTTTCCAGCTCCTGCGCTTCCACCCACTCCAGCCGCAGCTTCAGGCCTTCGGCGAGCGCGCCGTGTACCAGCGCTTCCTTCAGAGACTTGTAGCTGTCCTCATACTCCACATACTTGCCCACAACGCCGATCCGCACCTCGTCGGTCGGGTTATAGGCACGGTGCACGAGGTTGCGCCAACGGGAAAGGTCCGGCTGCTTGGCTTCGATGCGCAGATATTTCAAAGCCAGCGTGTCGACGTTTTGTTCTGCCAGATTCAGCGGCACCTCATAGATGCTGGGCACATCGCGGGCGATGATCACCGCCGCCTGCTCCACGTTGCAAAACGCGCCGATCTTCTCCCGCATCTCTTCGGGCACATCGCGGTCGGCCCGGCACAGCAGGATGTCCGGCTGGATGCCGATCGACAGCATCTCCTTGACGGAGTGCTGCGTCGGCTTGGTCTTCAGTTCCTGCGCCGCGGCGATCCAGGGGATTAAGGTCACATGCACAAAGCAGGTGTTGTCGCGGCCGAGCTCCTGGCGCATCTGCCGGATGGCCTCGAGGAAGGGAAGCGATTCAATATCGCCCACCGTGCCACCGATTTCCACGATGGCGACATCGCAATCCGTGCCGATCTTTTTAGCCGCGTTCTTGATCTCGTTGGTGACGTGCGGGATTACCTGCACGGTCTTGCCGAGATAGTCGCCGCGTCGCTCCCGCGTGATGATCGACTCGTAGATCCGGCCGGTGGTGAGATTGTTGTCGCGCGTCAGCTTGGCATGCGTGAACCGCTCGTAGTGGCCCAGGTCCAAGTCCGTCTCTGCGCCGTCGTCGGTCACGAAGACTTCGCCGTGCTGAAACGGGCTCATCGTGCCCGGATCGACGTTCAGGTACGGGTCAAACTTCATCAGGTTGACGCGCAGGCCGCGCGCCTCCAGCAGGCAGCCAATGGAGGCCGCCGCCAAGCCCTTGCCCAACGACGACACGACGCCGCCCGTCACAAAGATGTACTTTGCCGACACGCTGACCTCTTTTGGATTGTCTGGTGAGTTGTGCGTGGTGTGCACAAGCAAGTATACCGCGACCGTGGGAGGGCGATTTCGCCTGCTCAGGGGTATAGTTCAGCTATGGCGACGTCTGTCTTACACATTCCGGCAGTCTGTCAAGAAGAGGAGCAGATCCGTTCGGCGATATCCGATGTACCCCTCCCGGCAGGTGTGCGCCTACAACATGTATCGCTGGATACAGACTCTACCGGAGATCCTGCCGTGTATATCCAGTTCCGGGTTGCAAAGCGCATCCCGCTGACGAGGGTGCGTATGGCGGAACTCGCCACGCTCCGTTGGAAGGTTACGGCAGCGGTTGACGCCCTGAACACTGGTCGCTTTCCTTACGTGCGCTTTCTGGACTAGCAACATTGGGTCTCGCAGACGATCTCCTAGACCAAGCACGACATTTGGCCGAACTCGATACGACGCGCCCTAAGCAGGCCAACCTGCGCCGAGCAGCCTCCTCCGCCTACTACTCCCTCTTCCAGTTGTTCGTTGCTGAGGCAGTTCAACGGATGGTTCCGGCTCAACCTCGCGGATTGATGAACAAGGTAAGCCGGTCGTTCAGTCACGGAGAGATGAAGCAGGTCTGCCTCTTGTTTCGTGGCCGACCGACCAGCGCGAAGTTGATGCAAGTGATAGGGCAATCCGTCACAGAGGAGCTTGCCTCGGTAGCCATCACATTTGTGAGACTTCAAGAGGTACGACATGCAGCGGACTATGATCCCGGCTTCCGCTCCTCACGAGCAGAGGCCCTCGACACGGTTGAGGACGCCGAGTCTGCGTTCGATGTTTGGCGATCCTGCCGTGACAGCGAGGAAGCAAATGTGTTCCTTGCCGCACTTGCTTTTGGTGCCAGGTGGGACCGTTGAATCGCTTCTCCTCAGCCTTGGCGCGACGATGTGTGCATGTTGAGCGCACTCTTTACCTCCGTCTCCGCGCACTCGCAAACCGTCGCCAGGCCGCACGCGCATTGTGCGCGGACCGCTCGTCGAAACCGCAACATCTCCTTACCGGCGAACGCGGCGAAGATCTCGCCTTCTTTCATCTCCGCGGACTCGGCTACACGGTGGTCGCGCGTCGTTGGCACTCGGCGCGGTTGCGCGGCGATCTCGATCTTGTCGCTTGGGACGGCGACACGCTCGTGGTCGTTGAGGTGAAGACCCGTACCGCCCACGACTTCGCCCCTGCGGAGACGGCCGTGGACCTCCACAAGCAACGGATGCTGCGGCGCATGGCGCTCGCCTACCGCCGCCGTCTGCCGGAGCCCTGGCGCGAGGAGATCCCCGTCCGCTTCGATGTGCTCAGCGTGTACGATCTGCCGGCAGGGCCCGAGTTTGACCACATCCGCGGTGCCTTTCTGCTGACTCGGGGCCTCGGACGTGCCGGTTGAGGGAACAGCCTGCGCCGGCGCGGTGTCTAATGTAGAACGTACGAACGCTGCCTTGAGGTCGAACCACACCGATGACCCTGATCGACGCCCCTGAATACGACGCCCGCCGCGCCAATGCTGCCCGCAATGTGCTGATCGGTGTTGCGGTGCTGTTTGTTGTTCTGCTTGTGCTTACCATCCTGGGCTATCTGCTGGGCCATGGCTGGTTGTTCTCCAACCTGCCCACGGAGCATCGCGTCAATGCCTTCTACTCAGCGCTTGAGGCCAAGGACTACAGTAGGGCATACGGCATTTACGAGAATGACGCCGACTGGCAACAGCACCCGCAGAAGTTTTCCGGATACCCGCTCGACCGCTTCACGGAAGATTGGACCAAGCCGGAATACAGCCCGGCCGGTGGCCCGATCGTTTCGCATCACGTCGATGTTTCGCGTACCGACGGAAGCGGTACCTTTGGCTCCGGCATCATCGTCGCTGCCACGCTGAACGGCAACCCGGACAAGAAGGCGTTTGTTTACGTCAATCGTGCTGACGGTACCTTCACCTATCCCTCGCCGCATGTCATCGAGTACTAGACAGCTCTCAAGCCGCTGCACTCGCGCCCTTCCGATGCGGCGACCGATCACAACGAGACGCAACAAAGCCCCGGCAAACCGGGGCTTTGTTGCTGCGAAGCTCGCTGCTATGCCACGGACAGGTTCACGTCGATGTTGCCCCGCGTAGCGTTGGAGTAAGGGCAAACCTCGTGCGCGTCGTGTACCAGCTTTTCGGCTTGCTCGCGTGGAAGTCCTGGCAGATGCACCTTCATCTCCACCGCGATGCCAAACCCTTTGGCACCACCGGCGAGCGGGCCGAAGTTTACGCTGGAGTCGATCGAAACTTCCTCGGGCAATGTCAAATGTTGTGTGCCCGCGACGAACTTCATCGCGCCGATGAAGCACGCGGCATATCCCGCCGCAAACAGCTGTTCCGGATTGGTCCCCGTACCGCCGCCGCCCATCACCTGGGGTGGGTCGAGCTTTACATCGAGCTTGCCATCGTCGGTCTTTGCTACGCCAGCCCGGCCGCCGGTTGCTACGGCGTGCGCCGTGTACACCACTTTGTCCAATGCCATCTGTTCTTGGTCTCCTTCTGAAACTACGTCCTTGGATGCCGCAAAGACGCGGCTTCCGTAAGTTAATTCAGAGCCTTCGACTCGACGGACACGAGGCATAAAGATGCATGATGGGACGCATCACCTTTCGCATTGATGGACCTTTGATGTACCTGACATACCGCTTGCTCTCCGCCGAACTTGGCGCCTACACGCTTGCGCGCCTACGCACTTGCAGCAACTGCGGAGCCTTCAACTGACCACCGTGCATGGTAGAGGTCTGTGGATCGCGGTCGAACTCAACACCCCTGCGCCCCCTTTTGTGAAGCACTTGCGCAGGGTGGTGTGCTTTCATGGAGACGCACAGGAACGTCATCCGCATTGCACCGCCGCTCACCATCAGCAGGGAAGATCTCGACTGGGGCCTGGATCAGATCGAAGCTGTGCTCACCATCTGAATGCGCAAGATTCCAACGCTGCACCGGGTCACTTCCAGAAGTGGAGTGTGGGGTCAAGCGTATCCTTTTCACATGGTTGCCCGCCGCCTCCTAATCAGCTATCTCGCCACTCTGATCGTTGCGCTTGCTCACGCGCAGCAAGCTCCCATGGCCGGCATGAACATGGGTGAGATGAAAGCTCTGCCGCGCCCGGATCAGCTTCCACCTGCGGTCCACATGACGGGCATCGGAAACAGCCGTATGACAATCACCGCCACGGCTGAGGCTCAGGCCTGGTTCGATCAAGGCCTTTCGCTGATGCATGACTTCTGGGATTACGAGGCTGCCCGCGCCTTTGAGCAAGGTGTTCGCGCCGACCCGCGGTGCGCGATGTGCTACTGGGGGCTCTACAAGGTGGAGGGCTTCCGGGGCGGCGAAACAAGGGGCTATGGGCTGGAAGCCCTGAAACGGGCGAGCGCCCTGAAGAAGCACTTGGGCAAGCCGGAAAAGCTCTACATCGCAGCTGCCGAGATCGAGGCCAGCGGCAGCAAGAACTCCGGCACGCAGGTTACCGCCACCTACCGCAAGCTGGTCGCGCTGAACCCCAACGACGTCGAAGCGCGCGTCTTCCTTGCCGGCTCACTGGGCGACGGCTTCGACGACCATGGCAACCCAAAAGGCACCACGCTCGAAAAGATCACCATCCTTCAGGCAGTTCTGAAGGATGCCCCGGATGACTCCGCAGCGAATCACTACTGGATCCATGCCATGGAGCCCAGCAATCATCCCGAGCGCGCGCTTGGCTCCGCGGCGAAACTTGCCAGCCTTGCGCCGAACTCGGGCCACATGGTGCATATGCCGGGCCACATCTACTACCGGTGTGGCAATTATGCGGAAGCCGAGCATTGGTTTGCCGCTTCTGCTGCGGTCGACGAGCACTACATGCAGATGCAGCACATCGCGCCGGACGACGATTGGAACTACGTTCATAACCTGATGTACGGCATCGCCAACCTGATGGAAGAAGGCAAGCTGAGCGAGGCGAACGCGCTTTCCGGCAAGCTCGGCGACGCGCGCGGTCAGCTCTCCACGACGCTGTATATCTCGTCCACGCGCGACAGCATGACGCGGATCAACAATCGCCTGCCTGTCGCCCTGCGCATGGCGGACTGGCCGACGGTGATCACGCTTCTGGACGCGCAGCCAATCCCTGACAAGGACAACACCGCTAATCTGCGCTTCCTCGCGAGTGAGTTGCGCGCCTATGCGACAGGCATGGCCGCTCTCGATCGTGGTGAGCTGACGGCAGCACAGGCCGCGTCCGACAGCATGGACGCCGAACTCTGGCGCACCCACGCCAATCACACCGCCGAGATGATTCCGCCCGCGGACAACAAGGCCAACGCGACCTCCGACGCAAGCAAGTCCGCGATGATGGCCATCATGCCCGACGGCCTTTCCGATCCGATGGTGAAGTCGATGACGATTGCCTCGCTGGAGCTGCGTGCCGGCATCCTGCTCCAGCAGCACAAGCCTGAGGCCGCCAAGAAACTTTACGCAGAGGCGGCCAAGGACGAAAAGGACCTCGGCTACCATGAGCCACCGTTCTACATTCGCCCTGTCGGCGAGGCCGAAGGCGCGGCGCTGATGAAGGTTGCCGATTACCGTGATGCGGAAGCTGCCTACACGTCCGCGCTTGAAGAGCGGCCGAACTCTGGCTTCGCGTTGTATGGACTGGCCCGTGCCGAGCAGGCCGGCGGCGATGAGGCGGCAGCGCGTCGCGATTATGCCGCGTTTCTCAAAGCCTGGAGCGCGGCCGATCCCAACCTTCCGGAACTGGCGGAGGCACACCATGCGCTTGCCGCGCCCACAGCCCAGGTAACCGCGACCAAATAGAGCAGCGTTCGTGCAGCCAAGAGAGCACCTGTTGCTCTGGATCCCCTCGGTCTGCGCTGAAGGCATCCAACCGGCTCAAGAGGACCTCACGCTGTGGCCGATACCCAAACGCAAGATCAGACCAACGAAGCCAATAAGCATCAACCCGCGCAGACCAACGATGCGCCGAGTCCGATGCCCAATGCGGAGCCCGACGCCAAGGCGCAGCCTTCCGGGTATCGTGGCAATAACCCGTCCACTGCTGGTCCAGGGCAGACGCACGTGGAATCCGCCACGCCCGAGAATGCCCAAAAACGACTGGATCCCTCTGCCCCCGGCGAGACGGGAACGACACCGGGCTCGAATGCGGCACACTAAGACTCTGTAGACTTAAAAAATCCAGGCGAGCTCGCGTCATTCCAGAAAAGAAGGCCCGCAATCTGGAGGTCACCTCCCCAGGTTGCGGGCCAAGTGATGGCAGGGAAGGTCTACATGGAATCAGCAGTGGAGGCGGCGCTGCCCCAGATCACGGTGCTGCCCCAAATGACGGTGCTTCCCCAGATCACAGTGCTGCCCCAGATGACGGTGCTGCCCCAGATCACGGTTTCGCCCTGCGTCGTATCCTTTCCCGGTGCGGTAGTCACGTCTGTGCCGGTTGGCTGCTGGATGCCAAGTGTCGGCAAAATGCCGGCTACCTGTTGTGGGTTGACACCCCAGATGATCGGCAGACCAAGAGCGTCCTTACCTGCGGTCACGGAAGCGCCGTAGGCGCTCGGAGTGCCGTTGACCAGAACGACATTTCCAGAGCTGTCCAGTCCTACGTTTGCCGACTGCGCGCTGCCCACAGCGGCCGGAGCGGGAGCGGGGCTTGTCAGCGCGGCATTCACGTCCAGGTAGCCGGCGCCGACGGTGAAGATGTCTGCCTGCTCGTAGAACACCTGGCCACTCACAGCGTCGGTGGTTTTGCTGTCCTTGGTGAGCACCTTGTCGGCGGTGGTCATGAGCTGCAGCTTCACTTGATCCGGAGTTAGTTTCGGGTTTTGCTGGAGCATCAACGCAACGGTTCCGCTCACCATGGGCGCCGCAGTGCTTGTTCCGCTCAGCGCGATGTACTGGGGAGAGAGGGTAGAGGACCCGTTCGTCTGGTACAGCGAGGTCGGGATAATGTTGGCCGACTCCAGCTGAGCGAGCGTTTGGCCCTGTGCGTAGAGCGATACGATCATGTTGCCCGGAGCCACCAGATCAGGTTTTGCGACCCAATCACCCAGCGATGGTCCCTTGGAGCTGTAGGAGGCGGGGATGGAGGAGGCGGCGCTGCCGACACCCTGCGTGTTCATCGCGCCTACCGTGATCACATACGGATCGTTGCCCGGGGCGGTGACGGTGAGATAGCCATAGGTGCCAAGGTCGTTGTCGCGGCCATAGTTGCCGGCGGCCGTCACAACCACGATGCCTGCCTTCCACGCCTGCTCGACAGCCTGGCACAGGGGATCAAGCTGGTAGCTTTCGAAGACGCCGCGGCCGAGGGAAAGATTGATCACGCGAATGTTGTATTTGGCCTTGAGCGCGATCGCCTGCTGAATGGCGGCTATGACTTCGGCGTCTGTGCCGGCGCCGTTCTGGTCGAGCACGCGAAGGTTGATGAGGTTCACATTGCTCGCCAAACCCTTGAAGGTATAGGTGTATTGCGAGCCTGTAGAGCCTGCGCCGTTGCCTGCAATGATGCCGGCGATGTGCGTTCCGTGGCCGTACCCATCCACGCTTGTGCCGGAGCCGGTGAAGTCCTGGCTGTACACAATGCGATTGGCACTGATGTCCGTTACGGGCGCGATCCCGCTATCAATGATGGCCACACCGATGCCCGTACCGTTCAAGTTGAGGCTGGACGGCAGGCTGATGGCCTGTTGATGGTGATCGATTGCCGGCTGACCCGGAGGCGGCGGTGCCGAGGGGGTGTACAGGGTACGGTTGGGCGAAACATACGCCACATCGGGATCGGCTGCCAACTCGGCCAGCACAGACGCCGGCACGTGGTAAGAGCCTGCCCGCACCAGGCCAAGCTCATGGCGCAGGTAGCCGCCGCGGTGCAGCACATGCTTGTGGAGTTCCGCTGTGGGCGCTGTTTTGAACTGAACGATCACGTCCATCTGGTCCGCTTCAGACTTGGGAGAGATGTCGCGGGAGACCTTCGTTTGCCCAAGTCCGGTGATGGAGGACAGCAGCAATGCGCAGGGGATCAGGGTCGTCTTGCCCCACGTAGCGCTCCGTCTAAGTTTCTCTAAATGCATAGCTAAGCCTTTCCGAATAAGCGGACTAATAAGTAAGTCAGCTGAAAACCTTGTAACCAGTGAAGCAGGAGCCGTGTCGATGGTGCGGCGGGCTTGGAGGTCCGTGTACGCGCGGAGGAGGAGGAGCAGATCCGGTCCACGTGCATCTCTCGACGAAGCTCAATCTACCTACTCCCACACCGAACAAAATGACCCGATTGGGGTATGCGGTGGGCGATTTGTGGGAGTTACGTGACGTTAGTGTGAGACATTCGATTACTTGCGTTTTCAAGTGGTTACCGCTGCTCTGACAGCCGGTAATCCACGCTGTCGCACAGGTAACCCAGGGCCTTTCAGGCCGGTTCTCGCCACGGCTCGCCCAGTCCACGCCCCCGCAGGGGTCGCTTCGGAAAGGAAGGCACGACAACGCCGGAACGAGGGATCTTGAGAAGCTTGAAACCTGTGGTCCAGAGGCGACCCTGCAAACTGAATGACTTACCAAGACCTAAGTGTACGAGTTATAGGTTGCTGGATATCTTTCAGCGCGATTGAACCCCCAATGCTGAGCGGGCATTCGTCACAGCCGACCTCGGCGCTCGCCCGTGCACTTGGCGTGGAGGACGTTCCTCTTTAGTCTTCCTTTATGGCGTCTGCGCAACCGAGCCGAACCGACCTCCGTGTGGCGATCGCGGGAGGCGGCACCGGTGGCCACGTCATTCCAGCCCTTGCGATCGGGCGCGAACTTCGCGACCGCCATCATGCGAACCTGCTCTATATCGGCACCAGCCGTGGGCTTGAAACGAAACTCGTTCCCGCTGCCGGTTTTCCGCTCGAACTCGTTCGCTCCGGCCAACTGAAGAATGTCTCGCTCAAAACGCGGCTAAAGACCATGACTGCCCTGCCGCACGGGGTTTTGCGCTGCCTGCACTTATTACGTAGCTTCAGGCCGCAGGTCGTGGTCGGGGTAGGGGGGTACGCTTCCGGGCCTGCGATCCTGGCGGCCGCGCTGCTTCGGATCCCGACCCTCGCCTATGAACCCAATGCGGTCCCAGGCCTGACCAACCGCATCGCGGGGCGCTTCACCTCGGCTGCGGCGGTGAATTTCCCCCAAACGACGACGTTCTTTCGCCATGCCGAGGTCACCGGTGTTCCCGTTCGCCCCGAGATCTTCGATACCCCAGCGAAGAATGCCAGTCCGGCTCCATCCGCTCCGCTGCGGCTGCTTGTAACCGCGGGCTCGCAGGGTGCCGCGATCTTCAACGACCTGATGCCGCGCATCGCGCACCGGCTACTGCGCGATCTGCCGACGCTGAGCATTGTTCACCAGGCCGGCCCACGCCATTTGGAAGTCACCCGCTCGGCCTACGCCACGACGCTCGGAAGCACTGACCTTGCAGCGGATCGGGTTCAGGTGGAGGCTTTCTTGAACGATATGCCCGCGCAGTATGCCGCAGCCGACCTCGTTCTGGCTCGAAGCGGCTCGACGGTTGCCGAACTGTGCGCGGCAGGGCGAGCGTCAATCTTGATCCCGTTCCCTCAGGCCGCCGACGACCACCAACGCAAGAACGCGGAGGTACTCGCCCAGGCAGGCGCCGCGCTGATGCTGCTGCAGGCAGACACGACGGAGCACACTCTGCGTGAGGCGCTTGTATCGCTTTTCACCGATGACGCCTGTCGCGCGACGATGGCCGCCAACGCTCGCGCGCTTGCCCGACCGGGAGCGCTCCAGCGGATCGCCGACATGGTGCTGGAACTCGCTGGGTCGTCTTGAACCAAGCACTCACGGTAAGCAAAAAGGGCCGAAGCATAAC
>CAXTRU010000080.1:0-11596 GCA_964246665.1 uncultured Acidobacteriaceae bacterium | reverse complement strand
TTTGTAAGAACCGATTCCAGCGCTAGCTTCAGGCTTTGAACGACCCCCGATCGGTGTACCTTGATTCTAAAAGCGAAAGCCACGACAACCGGTGTTGTCGAGGGTAGTGCAAGCAAAGCAGTTCGATATAGTGCTTGCTGCGGGGCTAATCACAGGAGAAGACCAGTCGTGTCTAGTTCGCGAATCGCTCGAAAATTAAGAGTGGTTGCAGGGATCTGCATAACGGCGGTAACGCAGGCACAGACACCTTCGTCTGCGACGAATTCAGCGTTGCTGGAGCAATCTGCACATGAGAGCGTGCTGGTTGAAGGTCATCAGCCATTTCATTTCGTGCTCGAAATTGCCCCCGACACGACACCTCATGCCCACGCCAGACCTGCACCATCTTCCATGCATGGGAAGGTCGAGCTGTTCTGGGCTAGTCGCAGCCACTACAAGCTGGTGCTGAACTCACCCGAGTTCAGCCAAACGCGCATAGTTGATGGGGACCATGTAGAAGAGCACGACGAAGGAGATTTCTATCCGCGTTGGCTGGATGACTTTGTCCGGATGCTGCTCGACCCTGTTCCAAGATCGCAAGTGCCCAAACTGATTCAGCGGCGACTGACAGGTGGCGGAACGTTTGCCCTCTCCGGAAGGCCGGCGCTCACCATGCCGCGCTGCCTAGAAACTTCAGACCGCCCGGGTGGCATTACGGAAGAGACGTCCGTAGCGCGTATGTGCTTCGAAGCTTCACACCCTTGGTATCAAGGAACGCTGGATTTTACGCGCTATGTCTCATTCGCAGACTACGCACCATTTGGTGGCCAGATGATTCCGCGTACATGGTCCAATGACATCCCCGAGAACATCTTTGTAGTAGGTAAAGTGACCGTACTTGAGCGGCTCTCAAAATCTGATGCCAGTACGATCCACATAACGACGCCAACACCTCTTTCAGAACAGATCCGAACAGTTTTCCTATCGAAAGCAGATATCCAGAACCGCGTGGCTACGATCCCAGCTTTTCAGTGGCCGCCGGAAGATACAGAAACGCTCGAAGGCTCGATGATCGTTTATGTGCGAACAGATCGCACGGGGTCTATTCGAGAGTCCTACTGGGACAGCTCCGACAATTACAAGTTGCAGGACGCAGGTGTTCAGCTCGCCCTGCAGAGTAGACTCAAGCCCCTTCTTGTAGAAGGTGGACCATCACAAATCGAAGGCCCGCTCGTACTTCACTTCACAACCCATCGCAGCAATCCTGCAGATTCGTCGAAGTAGTGTGTCTCTCCGTAAGAGACACACCCTTTGGGGTTCAGAGCTTATGTCGCGCTTGTACTCACTGAAACGGACGTTTCAGACAGGTACACCTCGTGAGAACGCCCTAGACTTCACGCACCGCCCTCGCACGACCCGCGCATCCATCCGCACCCGCTACCATCAACTCCATATGCCCGCACAGATTACCGGCGATCTCCACACCATCCTCACCGCCGCCGCCTTCGCTCCCCTCAACACCACGGGGTCCCCGGCGAGCTTGCTCGCTGGGGTGTTCGACCGAGCCTTCCTCCGCATCACCGGCCCCGATGCCCCCCGCTGGCTCAACGGCATGGTCACCAACAACATCCAGGCCCTCAACCCCGGCGAAGGAAACTACAACTTCCTCCTCAACGCCCAGGGCCGCATCCAGGGCGACTGCACGGTCTACCGCGAGCCCTTCGCCAAGGACCCCACCTACATCCTTGAAACCGACAAAGCCCAGATCGAGACGATCCAGCAGCTACTCGACAAGTTCATCATCATGGACGACGTCGAGCTCACCCCGGGCCTGCTCATCGAAAACACTCCCGGCACCTCGCTCTCTGGCGTAACCCTCCTCGGCCCGCAAGTCGCCGACCTGCTCGACAGGCTCATGAACGCCCGCAAGGACTTCGCCACGCTCGGCCCTCTTCCCGCCGGGTCCTTCGTCCCCGCCAGCTTCGACGGCCATGAAGTCTTCATCATGACCCCGCCATCAAGCCCAGTTCACTTCTGTGAGGTCTGGTGCGCGGATCGTAAGATCATCAAGGAACTGCTCCGAATTCTCGACTTCCACAAAGTTCCCGAGGCCTCCCCCGAAACCCTCGAAGCGCTTCGCATCGTGGAAGCCCGTCCCCGCTACGGCACCGACATCCGCAACACAGAAGCCGCCAAGGACCTCCCCCAGGAAACCAACCAGCCCCACGCCCTCCACTTCGCCAAGGGCTGCTATCTCGGCCAGGAAATCGTTGAGCGCATCCGCTCCCGCGGCCAGGTCCACCGCCTTTTTACCCCGTTCCGCCTGCAAGGCTCGCTGCCGACCTCCTTTCCCACGCCCCTGGAAGACAATGGCAAACCCGCCGTCGAAATTACCAGCGCGACCGCCGTCCCCACGACGGACGGCCCGGTTCATCTCGCCCTCGGCTACGCGCGCCGCGAGGCACTCGCGGCCAAAGCCCCCCTCAGCTATCCCGGCGGGACGGCACGGCCACGCATCGCCGGCACGCTAGGCTAGGAGCAGCCGAGCAGCGCAGCGCGGCAAATCGCATCCAACCTCCCCGAGAGACCCAAGCATGCCCGAAAAGCCAACCACCTTCGTCGTCAATGACCGCCGCAAGTTCACCTCTGAAGGCGAGCTCCGCCACGACGCCCCAACAGAGGCTCCGTCCGCCACAAACTCAGAGGAGCCGTCGAAGGGTCCACAGCTGGTCGCCGAGCCCCCGACGCAGTCTTTGTCGACCTCCGAACTGGCCGATCTACCCGAAGCCGGGGCCATCGCCGACCTGTACCCGGACCAGCCTTCGCCTATGAACCCTGACCCTGCGGCGGCGGACGACGACGGTTACCTCGACGACGCGAGCTACCCGGACGAAGGCTCCTTGCCACCCGGACCAACCGCGGAGCAGGCGGCCGAGGCGGCTCACGCCTACGACGCCACGGTCGATCGCCTGGACACCGCGATGCGCGCCGCGAACCCCGGCGCCGAACGCGTGCCTCCGATGAGCTTCGAGCGGCTGGTTCAATCGCTTTACACGCAGGCACTGATCCTGCTGGGTGGCGGCGCCCAGCCCGGCGAAACACCCCGCGTCGACATCCTAGGCGCGCGCGAAACCGTGGACATGCTCAACGTGCTTGCGGAGAAATCTAAGGGCAATCTTTCCGACGCGGAAGACAAGCTCCTCCAGTCGGCCCTTTTCGATCTCCGGATGGGCTTTCTCGAGATCACGCAGGCACTGGCCCGGCAGGCGGCTCAGCGTCAAGGTACAGGCGTCGCCGGTATGCCTCCAAGCGGTCCGGGAGGCCCCCGCATCGTCCGCTAGAACCCAACCTTCTACCAACAAACGCGCCGCGCGAACGCGAAGCGCCAACCCGAGCTAACGCGTAGCGCCACCGCCATGCAAGCAACCCTCACCTTTCTCGGCTCAGGCACCTCCATGGGCGTGCCCACACTCGGTTGCCAGTGCGCCGTGTGCACTGACGCGCGCCTGCCGGGTTCGCTCAACCGCCGTACCCGCCCTTCCATCCTGCTGACCTACGGCGAGGACGCGGCCACCCAACAGCCTCACCACGTCCTCATCGATACCGGCCCCGACTTCCACGCACAAGCTACGCGCATCAACCTGCGCCACCTCGACGCGGTGCTCTATACCCACGGCCACGCCGATCACGTGCTTGGCATGGACGACCTGCGGCCGCTCAGCTTCGGCCACGCTCACGGCCTGCCGCTCTTCGCAGACGAGCAGACCGCAGAGGTGCTGGAGCGCGTCTTCGAGTACACCTTCCGCACCGAAAACCGCTATCCCACCAGCGCCCGCGTCATTCTCCATCGCCTACCAGAAGAACCCGGCGACGCAATCGACCTGTTCGGGGCGAAGTTCACCATTGTGCCGGTGACACATGGGCCCAATACCATCCTGGGCTATCGGTTCGGCGATGCTGCCTACCTTACCGACCTGAACGACATCCCGGAGACCTCCATCCCACTTCTGCAAGGCCTGGACATCCTCATCCTCGACGCCCTGCGCCGGCAGCCTCACCCCAGCCATGCCCACCTCGACAAGGCCATCCAGCTCGTTCATTTACTGCAACCGAAGCGGGCCTTCTTCACCCATATCAGCCACGATCTCGACCACAACACAACCAATGCTGCGCTTTCACCCAACATCCAGCTCGCCCATGACGGACTGGAACTTATCTTCAACATCGCCTGACAAGCGGCTGCCTCGCGGTTCTCCGCAAAGTTGCTGCCCCGCTGCTAACTCGCCCACCACACTATCGCTGACCCGCTTCCCATGCTCCTCGCCCGTTCCCTCGCCGAACTCGCCACCCTGCCCGACGCGGGCCGGCCCAGCGTCGTCACCATCGGCAACTTCGACGGGGTGCATGTGGGCCATCAAAGCGTGATTGCAGAGGTCCGGGCACGTGCGGCAGCCACCAACGCCCGCTCAGTGATCGTCACCTTTGACCCGCACCCAACGCACGTGCTACCCAGCGCGAAGCCATGCCGGCTGATTACCCCGACAGCACGCAAACTTGAACTGCTGGCGCAAACCGGCATCGACCTCACGCTGGTGCTGCCTTTTACCGAAGCGCTCTACACGCTGACGGCACGCCAGTTCGCTCAGCAGGTGCTCTGCGATGGTCTGCACACGCTGGAGATCCACGAGGGCGAAACCTTTCGCTTCGGCCATCGCGCAGAAGCCGACATCGCCGGCCTCACCGAGCTTGGCCATGAACTGTGCTTTGCCGTCAAGGCCTATCAGCCTGTGCTTCGGCGCGGTGCCGCGGTCTCTTCCAGTCGCATCCGCACCCTCGTGGGTGAAGGAAAACTGAGCGCGGCGCGCGCCCTGCTTGGCTGCCCCTTCAGCCTGGACAGTACACCCGCAAAGGGCCGCGGCTACGGCACCCGCTACGCCGTGCCAACCATCAACCTGGCGACGCCGCCCAATTTGCTGCCCGGCAACGGGGTCTACATTACAACGCTGCGCATCGGCTCAGGGCCCGATGCCCCGGTCTTTCGCGGCGTCACCAACGCTGGCAATCGCCCCACCTTTGGCGCGGACAGCTACGCGATTGAAACGCATCTCTTTAACTTCACGCCGATCGACCTTACCGAGGACACGCCACTGCGCTTAGCGTTCCTGCGCCGGCTGCGCGAAGAGCGCCGCTTCGCCTCGCCCGACGAACTCAAGCAGCAGATTGGCCTTGACGTGCGCACCGCAACCCGCTTCTTCCAACTCTGCGACGCCTTCAAGGTAAAGTAGCCGTTCTTCGAGCACAGCTACGGCATGCCTGCCCATGCGTCAGGATGGGCATCGATTGCCTCACGCACCTTGGCGGAGATCACCTTGTCATCTGCAGTCGACGGATGCGAGTCACATCCGGTCTCGCAAGTCCGTGCACCGCGACGAAGTCGATCCTGCTCTCGCCCGCACTCTTCCTCTGCGCCCCAACCTTGTAGGCTTCTGCCTCAATCTCACCCTTGGCTTTGTCTGTAGCCCAAACGATCAGAAGGGCCCAGGATCGTGCGCACGTAAACTGTGCAGAAAACGTCCAAAGCTCTATTCGTAATCGGTATGCAGCGCGTCGCGACTCTTCCGAGGTTCACCAGGGTTCAAGGCTGTGGAAAAGTCATTCGTCCCAAGCCCAACGACAATGACCTGCGGGCGCCAATGTACATTCGCGTAGCGCTCCTTCTTATCGAAGACGACGAACGGATGCGTCGTTGGCAGCGTGTCTGCCGCGAGGCCGATATAATTGCGGACCCACGCCTCGTCCAGACATCGCATTCACCTGGAACTCAGCGCCGTACCCTTGTACCGTGAGTGCCCCAAACGCCTGCGACACAACCATCGTCGACATGTCGCCATGTCCCACAGTGTAGGAGTCCACGATGAACTCAATCTGCCTTTGCTTCGGCGCCGGGGCAGACCTCAACCCCACCTGCTGGAGCCAAAAATCCGCGAAAGTCTTCCGGAGCAGAGTGGCTCCCATTTACTACCTGCACATGGACGTGGTAGTCGCCGTCCGTAAGCCCGCTTGCCCCGTACATTGTGGGCGCTGTGCTAAGCAGCTTGGCCACGAGGTCGCCATCAACAGAAACGTGCGGCGCTTGCCTGCCCTGCCCTGTGTTGAAGTAAACCGTCCGGCCATGAAAGGCAGAGTCAAAGCCAATACCTGGCCACTGATAAACCAGATCGCCTGGCGCGCACGCCTTCACATCGGGCGCTAGTTCTTTGACACGCCCGTGAACCGTCAGCGCAAGTGCCACTTCGCCGGTCGGGGTGTTGGTTTGTTCAACTCGCACTCGCGAGAGAGCGCGCCAGGTGCAGAACAGACTAAATAGCAATAGCCAAGATCTGCGCTTCGAACCGTTTCGTCTTGCCTTCAGAGCAACCTCTACTCCAGTTAAAAGGGTGCAAGCCACAGCGTCGAAGCGCTCACTTTGAACCATTCCGAGGCGAGCGTGCATCTCTGACACGGTCGCCTCTAAGCCAAAGCTAGATTCATGTTCCGTAGAGCCTCATCGATCTCAGCCGTGCTCTTAAAGCCCACGGTCGCGCAATTCACACCCGTAGTCCGAAACGCAAACTGCATCGCCTTCTGCCGGTCATCGGGACTGTTACTGAAGGCACCACCACCGACTAGCTTCATGCCGATGATGCCCTTGCCGTCGCGCTTGACCTGCTTGAAGTGCTGCACCACTTCGCCAACATTGTCGGGATAGGCGCTGTCCCTATAGGTTGGACCATCCATGCGCGTACCATTGTGATTGACCCGCATCAAGGCGACTTCCACCCACTGGTTGCCGGGCATCTGCCGCAATGCAGGCAATCCGTGAACCGACGCGCCGCGAGCCCGGACGAGTTTCTTCGCCTGGGCTTGTTCCACACCGTCCTGCCATCGCTTGGTCGTGCTGGTCCAGTCCGCCGTGTGCTGCCAGTGCAGCAACATGATGTCGAAGTACTCCATCTTGTGCGTTCGGCGCATCTCGTCGAAGCGCTGCGCGGGGTCCACGCCTTCGTCGGTCGTCACCTTGGTCATTAGCTGATAGCTGTCGCGGGGGTACGGCTTCAGTGCCTCGCCCAGCATGCCCGGAGTGACATAGGATTCCGCTGTCTCGAAAAATCGAATGCCGTGATCATAGGCGTACGCAACCAGACGGCTGAACTCACTTTGCCCGAGCCTCGCCTGGACAACACCGTTGTCGCTGCCCGTACCAAAGGCGAGACGGGTCACACGCATCCCCGAAGTACCCAGGGTGACGGTATCCGTAGCCGACCGAACGGGCTCCGCTTGCGAGGCAAGCGTGCCCACACTGGCCAACGTACCCGCGGCCAAAGAAGATTTCAGGAAATCACGACGCGTTAACGGGCTCAAGACAGCATCTCCAGCGAAAAGATCAAACACAACGTTCCGTGCCGACATGCTACACCGGGCGCAGCCAACTTTGTCGGGATGTCCTCGTCACGGGTGCGGAGTCGCAGGGCTTGACACCGCCGGCTGCTTCGTCGCGCGCGGCGAGGTCGACGCCGGTGCGGCCACCTTCGGCGATGCCGACGGATTCAACGCCTGCGGCGAAACAGGTACTGGTGCCGGGGCGCGTGGCGACGAATCATCGGGAACCGCGTCCGGGGCCGGCGCACTGGCGGCCGGTGCGGCGTCAACCTTGGGCTCCTCGTCAGTTGTGCTGTCATCCCGGCGGTTCGTATCGTCATCCGCACTTACCGCAAGTTCGAGATGCCGTTTGGGTGCGTTCGCCTTGGGGAATTGCTCACTGGGCCGATCCGCCAACGCGGTTTTCATAAAATCGATCCAGATTGGGAGTGCCGCCCGCGCTCCGGTCTCCTTTTCGCCTAGTGACTGTCGTGTGTCGTAGCCCACCCAGGTTCCGCAAGTGATCGACGGCGAAAAGCCGAGAAACCAAGCGTCTGTGTAATTGTTCGTGGTCCCGGTCTTTCCGCCCAACTGGTGGTGCAGTTCGGAAGCGGTCGCCGCAGTGCCATGTGCCGTTACTGCCTGGAGCAGCAGCATCATTTTCCTTGCGATCTCGACCGAGATCACCTCGCGCACCGGCGAGGCTTGTACATCTACGGGTGTTCCGTCTGCCTGGGTGACTCGCTTGATGTAGTGCGGAGTAACCCGAATGCCATCGTTCGGGAAAACAGAATAGGACGCTACCTGTTCCGCCAACGTGAGGTCGGCAGCGCCAATCGCGACTGGCAGGTAATTCGGCATGGGACTCGTCACTCCGAACCGCCGTGCCACCTCAATCACCTTCTTGATGCCGACCTTATCGGCAATGCGCAAAGCAGGAATATTGCGAGACTGCGCGAAGGCATCGATCACAGTCATGGTGCCGGCAAAACCTGCCTCATAGTCGTGAGGCGAGTAGGGTCCGCTCGCCGTGTAGAACGTTGCGGCTGCGTCCGAGATGGGATCATAAGGCTTCATCCCCGCTTCGAAACCAGCCGTGTAATCGTAGATCTTGAAGGACGATCCGACCTGTCGTAGTGACTGCGTTGCGCGGTTGAACTGAGACAGCGCGAAATCACGCCCACCGATCATCGCGAGGACCTCACCTGTAGCGTTATCGACCGCCATCAGTGAGGACTGCGCTCCCGAATCCTGCTCAAGCGCCAGGCGGAGTTGGCCCGTGTCGGCGCCGCTGAGCACATGTACATACACGATGTCTCCCGGACTAGAGAGCTCTGTCGCTTTGAACTTCTGTGTCCAGGCCCAGTCCGGTGGCGTCATCGTCGCCCTCACCTGTCCGATACGCACCGTCATCTTGGTCGCAGATACCTGCGTGACCAAAGCATGAACGTAGCTGCCATCCGTGAGGGAGCTACTCCAGTCTGGGTGCTTGTACGTAGCAGGATCGTAGGCGGTATTTGCGATGGTTGGCAGCTTGCCTTTCCACCCATGTCTTCGCTCATAAGCGGCCAAGCCTTCAAAAGTGGCTTTCTCAGCCGCATGCTGCATATCGAGGTCCAGCGTTGTGTAGACCTTGAGACCGGATCCATGCACCTCATCAACGCCGTACTCCCGTTCCAGCTGTCGCCGAACCTCCTCGACGAAATAGGGCGCCTCGGTGTTTGGTGGCGTTTCCAGGTGTAACATCACAGGCGTAGCCTCGGCCGCAGAAGCCGTCGACGCGCTAATTTTGCCGTCCCGCGCCATCTCCTCGATTACCAGATTGCGCCTTTTCAGGGCTCGGTCTGGGAAACGCACCGGGGAATAGTACTCCGGTCCTTTCGGCAAGCCGGCGAGCAGGGCTGCCTCAGGCAAAGTCAGCTGTCGAAGGTGCTTAGAAAAGTAATACTCTGACCCCGCTTCGAATCCGTATGTTCCGCGACCGAGGTAGATCTGATTCGCATACAGCCCAAAGATTTGGTCTTTGGTAAAGTGCCGTTCGATTTGTAGGGTGAGGAAGATCTCCTGCAGTTTGCGCCCGTATGTCTTTTCTGATGACAAAAACAGATTGCGGGCTAGTTGCATCGTGAGCGTGGAAGCTCCCTGCGCTTTCCCGTGGGAGCGGTAATCCTCATAGGCCGCGCCAACTACACGAACAAAGTTGACGCCACCGTTCTGGAAGAAGTTCTTGTCTTCAATCGAAAGAATGGCTTCCCGCAAAACGGGTGGAATCTCCGAATACGGAACAACGACGCGCCGCTCGGACGCGAACGACCCGAAGATCTTCCCGTGCACGTCGTATAACTCTGTGGTGGTACTGGGACGGTAGTGCTCCAGCTCCGTCATCTGCGGAAGGTTGATGGCGTACATCAACAACAGCCCCAACATTACGCCGAACACCGCGGATGTGCTCAGCAGAAGCAGGAACGCCGCGCGGCGTATGATCCAGCCTTGCGTTCCAACCGGGTCGCCAAAGGGAAAGCGCAGCATGGTGCCCCAGACGGGAGAGCGTGGACCAGTTTTGATCCGCAGAACGACGCCCTTTTTGGTCTTACGCTTCGATTGAAGCAGGCTCGGCACAGCTACTCACCCCAACATGCGACTGTCTGAGCCGCTGCGAACCTTAGGCGGCCGCCTTGCCCTTAAGAAGCTCAAGCGCTTTGTTCAGCTGATCGTCAGTTTGCGTGCCGGACTTGCGCGGATGCGGAGGAACATTCGCTGCATCGTCGTCGACTCCCTCGAGGTCGTCCGTGTTGGAGGCCACAGTCACTGTAGGCGTAACCCCCTCGTCTTCGTAAGCCTTCCCCGAGGGCGACTGGTACTTCGCGATGGACAGGATGACCGCTCCTCCGTCCGGGAGCTCAAACGTCTTCTGCTGCGCCCCTTCGCCGAAGGTCTTTTCTCCCACGACCTCGCCACGCTTGTTGTCCTCGATTGCGGCCGCTACCAGCTCAGCCGATCCAGCTGTCCCGTGATTGATCAGTACAACCAGAGGAGCGGATGGGTCCAGAACTTTGCCTGCCTCAGCACCGAAGGTCTGCTTCGCCACTTTCTGTCCCTGCAGGGTCGCAATGGTGCCTGACTTCAGGAAGAAGTTTGCGAGTCGCACACCTTGCGCCATGTCACCGATCGAAACGTCGCGCAAATCGAGCACAACTTTCTTATCGCCGCCCTTTTCAGCCGTTTTCAGCTTGGCCTCCACCGCGTCTACGTGCTCCCGATCGAGAACTGCCGGCTTGAGGTCGACGATGCTTCCGTTTTCCATCTGGCTGTCCGTCACCGGAGGCTCGGCAACGACGGCTCGTGTCAGCGCGATCTTGTCCGGCGTAGCCTTGCGTGGACGAACCACCGCGATGCTCAACTCGCTGCCCGGTGTTCCCTCCAAGAGCCTCTGAATGATCGCCAGGGAGAGGTCCCGAGTATCCTGCGAGCCAATCGCCTGAATGATGTCGCCGTCGCCGAGGCCTGCGCGGTCAGCTGGGCTATTCGGCACGACGGAAACGACCACGGCGTATCCATAGCGCTTGGACACATCGATGCCAACCTGCGCCTTGCCCCCGCGGTCTGCCTTGTAGATCTTGTAATCCGCCGGGCTGAGATAGCTTGAATCAGCGTCGAGCGACTCAAGTAAACCCCGTAAGGCGCCGGCGGTCACCGCGGGCATGTTTGGATCTTCAACATAGTCTGTTTGAATGTGCTGTAGCACTTCGCTATACACATTGATCTGCCGGTAGGCACCGTCCTGCTGATCGGTCGACCCGGCCGCGCTTACACTGTGGGCGTTCACACCAAGGAAGACACACAGGATCAAAACAACCGAGAACGCAAGCAACGAGAGCTTCAGACTCTTGGGCATAGAACGGGATCGACTCCGGGGCAACGTCGGTATACACGGCTTAGACGCAGCCCACTACCAGAATGATACCCTTGGCGCAAGAAAGGCGAAACGTTACTTTCGTTTAGAAACAACAGCGTTATGGTGGCGGTGAGTGGAATCGAACCACTGACCTACGGGTTATGAGTCCGTCGCTCTAACCATCTGAGCTACACCGCCGGCAGCCTGGAGCGGCACTGCACTTGCAGCGCGAGGTGATCCTCTCTCTCTCACAGGCGCAGAACTCATCATAAAGTTGAGAGAACATCGAGGTCAATCGTGCACGACCATTCACCAGCCCGCCCC
>CAXTRU010000079.1:5882-11606 GCA_964246665.1 uncultured Acidobacteriaceae bacterium | reverse complement strand
ACCCACCACCCACCGACCACCGACCACCGACCACCGCTCTTGGAACCTTTTGCCTCTTCCCGGTGTCTTATCACCATGCGCTTTTGCTCCGGTTTCGCTTTGAGCGCTTTGCTTGCGACGCTCAGTCTTTGTTCTTCGGCCCAGGTTTCTCCAGCGATCCGCGGCCCCCAAACAACGGTTGCTCTGAACCCCGATCTGCTACCCACCAAGGGTTTTGCGGACTGGAAGGCGACGGGCGACGCACCCGCGCTTCCTGAGCCGGCGTTTTCGCTGGTGAGTGCCAACAAAGCGGCGCTGGAAGAGGCACGGCCGCAGCGGTCGGCGGTGGAGAACTATAGCGGGCCGGGCGGCAAGACGCTGCATGTGGAAGCGGTAGAGTTCAGGGACGCCTCGGGCGCGCTGGCGGCGTATTCGGTTTTGAGCCAGCCGGGCATGCATAAGGTGAAGGGGCTCGGCTCCATGGCGGAGACCGGCGATGGTGGCGTGGTGTTTGTGGCCGGCGCTGTACTCGCGGTCGCTTTCCCCGCAACCGCCGCAGATCTGCCCGCGCTGCAATCGCTGGCAGAGGTGATGCCCAAGGCGACCGGCAGCCAGGCCTTGCAGCCGCTGCTGCCCACACTTCTGCCGACGCGCGGCTTGGTCCCCGGCAGCCTTCGTTACGCGCTGGGTACGCGCAGCTACATGGCGGAAGGTGGTGTGCTGCCCGCAGCCGGGCTAGGGTGGGACAAAGACGCCGAGGCTGTAACGGCCAGGTACAACGACCGGCGCGGGGCGGAAACCCTGACCTTGCTGCTGTACCCCACACCGACGATCGCAGGCCCGCATGAGCGGTTGATCGATGGGCAGCTTTCGGGGTTGGGCCCGAGCTTCGCACACGCAAAGACGCGGCGCGAAGGGTCGCTCGTCGCCATCGCTAACGGCACGTTCTCCCCCGACGCAACGCAGGCGTTGGTCGAAAATGTTCACCTGCATCAGCTGGCGAGCACCGACAAAGCAATGGTCACGCCGGACGTCGTGGAAACGCGGAAGACGTTTGGCCTGCTGGCCAACATCATCATCTTTTCCGGCGTGTTGTGCTTGGCGGCGGTTCTGCTTGGGTTGTTCCTCGGCGGCGGACGGGCGCTCGTCCGCGTTCTGCGAGGCAAGCCACCGGCCACCGAGGCCGAGTTCCTCAGCCTGCACCTCGACCCGCAAAACCCACTGCCGATTTTCTCCAAGGAGTAAGGTCGGCCACAGCTGCTGCGAAAGCATCATTTTGCATCGCGCGCGGTTCCCGGTAAAATCGCAAAGGAACGCCGACGTAGCTCAGTTGGTAGAGCAGCTGATTCGTAATCAGCAGGTCAACGGTTCAAGTCCGTTCGTCGGCTCCATAGACTCAACAACTTACAGAATCTTGGGCACTCGGCTCGCAGGCACTGTGACCAAAAGCGCGATCACCCCTCCCGGTGGCCGCGCTTTTCCTTTGGGCATTGCGCTGGTCGATAAAGCGGCCAACCTGTCCAGTTTCTGGATGCTGGTAGCGCATCGCCGTCTTTACATCGATGTGCCCCATGCTCTTCATTACCAGCTTCACGTTCCCGGTTTGCTGCATCAGGTCCGTGCCAAAGGTGTGCCGGGTCGAGTAGAGGACGAGGCCTTCAGGAAGTTTGGCCTTCTCTCGCGCTTCGGCAAAGGCTTTATTCACGGTCGTGATATGGCCGTCAGTTTTCGCGCCCCACGTCGAGACGGAAACACCCACGGGCTGTCGCGGAATCTACTGCTCGCCTTCTGCTCACGTTGACGTTGCAGAAGGATCGCTCGTACTCGTTCTGACATGCCGATGTCCCGCTCTGCAGCATCGGTTTTGCCGAACGCGACGTGGTAGACGTTTCCCTCCCAGCGAACGTCTCCCCAGCGCATGCGGTAAACCTCCTCCGGGCGCATTCCCATGTCCATGAGGCAGCGAGAACACGTCACGAAGGGGTTGAGGAGCCACGGCCAGCAAACGCGATGGTCCGCTCGCGATGTTTGGGCATCCGGCTTGGCTTAGCCCAATCATCAAAGCTGAACTTAAGCGTCTCAATGGCATCGTTAGGGCCAAGACCGGCAGCGACCTGCTCATGATCGGTGTGGAGAAGACGGGCGCCTTCGTCACACATTTCGAAGAACTCGACCGAACTGCCGACGGTGGGGAGCTGTTTCCGAGAGGAAGCTACGCTCTTCTGACGGATCAGTACATCAAAGAACGAATCATCTACTCCAACAGCGAGAAGCCCTACGGGCAGGATACGTATTTCGGGCGTAAGTTTTTCTTCAAAACGAAATCTGGCGCGCGAATTGTCGCGACTATTCCAGTGCTGGACGACTTGCAAGTAGACATGAACAGCGTAGAGGGGTCGAGGTATCTCAGCTTGCCAGCCGTCTGCGCAACTCTCGACAAGCTCGTCTCTTCTCGCTTTCCGAACTCCGTTGGACCAGTGGTCACGGCTCATTCCCATGCCGCCATACCCCTAACACTCGGGACCAAGGTTCTCGAGCAATTGGCCAGAGCTCTCGTCAAGAATGGATGATTTTGGAATGAAGCCGAGCGGCACTTACCGTACCGCGGAGGCACGGTGGGCGGGTTTGGGACCGTATTACGCTATGTTCCCTGCCCCTTTTTCCGACGCTGTAGTGGAGCAGTATTCTGCTGTTGGGGACGCAATACTGGACCCGTTCGCAGGGAGAGGAACGTCGCTTTTCTCTGCAGTCCGCTCGGGACGGTCGGCGCTTGGAATTGAAGTGAATCCTGTGGGTTGGATCTATAGTAAGACCAAGCTAAGTCCTGCTCCGCGAGAAAAGGTTGAGAAGAGGATCTCCGACATTGCTCGCCTTGCGAAGGCTTACCATCTGGAAGCTGACGCGCTCCCACCCTTCTTCCACGCCTGCTACTCCAACACAGTCAGACGCTTCCTTCTCGCGGCTCGGAACCATCTGAACTGGCGCAGAAGCGGGACGGACAGAACGCTGATGGCTTTTTTGCTCACGCACTTGCATGGCAAGCCTACCGATGTACTTTCGAACCAGATGCGTCAAGCGAAAGCCATGTCTCCTCAGTATGCAATTGCTTGGTGGGCAGACCGAGGCATGCGTCCACCAGATGTGGATCCATCTGCGTTTCTGCTCAAGAAGCTGGACTGGCGATATGCAAAGGGCACCCCCGCGGGGTCGGACAGTCTCGTGGTTCTCGGGGACAGTGTAACGGTGCTACCGCGCCTCAAGAAGCGTCTCAAAGACAGAGTCACGAAGCGGCCAGCTCTGATGTTGACTTCGCCGCCCTACTTCGGTGTGACCAACTACCACTACGACCAATGGATTAGGCTCTGGCTTCTGGGAGGACCTCCGACTGATCGGAGAAGCCTCACTCCGTTTAAGGGAAAACATCGAGGAAGATTCGAGAATTTAGACGTGTATCGAAACTTGTTAAGGCGTGTGTTCGAGACCTCTGCGGAGCTCATGAAGCACGATGCAGTCGTGTACGTCAGGACAGATTGCAAGGAGCCTACGCTCTCTCTGACCCATCTAACATTGGAACGAGCGTTCCCAAGACATCGAATCAGATCGAAAACCCGACCAATGGTCGGCTTAGCCCAAACCCGGCTGTTCGGGACACGTCCAGAGAAGACCGGAGAAGTGGATCTCGTACTCCTGCCCAAAGGGTAAGTACGCCGCCGTCCCCCAACGGTGGTCTCACCTGACTGTGCAGCACCCCACTGCCCACAGCAGGGCCAGTAGGCACCGGCTCATGGCCGACTGTGACCAAATTGTGACCAACGCCCCCGATGTTGAGTCCAAATTGTTGCAGAACTCAACGATCCGGCGAGTACGATTTCGCGCGGGCAAGCAGTTGTAAGTAAGCACTTAGGTTGGCAAAGACGACGTGGACTTGAGTGCTGAGACCTGATTCGTAATCAGCAGGTCAACGGTTCAAGTCCGTTCGTCGGCTCCATCCTTCCTCCAACATCTAGCTTTGACACAGGGCAAGCGCTCTTGCTCTGGGCGACGCTCTGCGTCTGCGAATCAGACGGCTTACAAGCATCTAGACGTGCCTTGGCATGAGGCTTCTGCGCCCGCTATCGCGCGGCGAAGCTCTTCTGTGTGCCAAGGTAGGCGCTGCTGTGCGAATTTGCTTTTCAATTCGTACTCCTGTAAACGAGACTTATCCGTATTTTATCTTTTTGCCGTCGCGCCCACACTCTGTGTTGCTGCGAGCGGTGACTGCCCCTTGCCGTTCGGGGCTGCCAGTGCGGTTTCGTTGGGGAGGTTCATTGATGCGCAGGTTTTCTTCTCTGGCCGGGGTTGTGGCCGTGGTCTCGCTGGCACCGTTGGGGCCGCCGCCCAAACCGCAACCACATCGCTGCGTGGCACAGTGACCGATCCCAGCGGCGCAGCGGTGCCCGGGGCCACAATTACCCTCACCAACAAGGCCAACCAACAGCAGCTGACGGCGACCTCCGGCACAAATGGCGAATACCACCTGCAGCAGATCACGCCGTCCACCTACACCATCACGGTGAACGCGCCAGGGTTCGGCGCGCAGACCAAGTCTGCAGAGCTTTTGGTCGATCAGCCCGCGACCATCAACTTCGCCGTCACGGTGAACACGGTGTCAGAGGTCGTGGATGTATCGGCGGCGGCGCAGACGATCAACACCAGCGACGCGGCCCTGGGTAGCTCCACCAGCAACGCAACCATTGAAGCGTTGCCGGATGAGACGCGCAACGTCCCGGATCTGCTGGCGCTGAACCCGGGCGTTTTCTTTATCCCGGTGCCGGCGGGGTCGAATCCCGCGCAGCAGGACAGCCGTAGCGGTTCAGTCAACGGCGGGCGTTCTGACCAGACCAATGTCACGCTGGACGGCGTCGACGACAATGACCAGATTCGCGGCCTTGCCTTCACCGGCGTGCTGCGCCTGACGCAGGACGCCACCGACGAGTTCCGCGTCACGACGAGCAACGCCAACGCGGATGCGGGCCGGTCGTCCGGTGCGCAGGTCAGCCTTATTACCAAGTCGGGAACGAACAGCTTTCACGGCGCGGCGTATGAGTACTTCCGGCCCTCGAACACCGTGGCCAATGACTTCTTTCTAAAGCAGTCGCAGCTGGCGTCAGGGCAGGCGAACCGGCCACCCAAGCTGATCCGCAACATCTTTGGCGGCGACGTTGGTGGGCCGATCCTCAAGGACAAGCTGTTCTTCTTCGGCAACTATGAAGGCGAGCGCCAGGCAGAGAGCGCCGTCGTGGAGGAGTTCGCACCGACCGCGCTGTTTCAGCAGGGCGTGCTGCAATACACAGGCGCATCGGGCACAACGGTCGCCATCACTCCGGCGCAGCTCTCGCAGCTGGACGCGGGTTGCAGCGTTTGCAACACCGGGGCCTACCCAGCCGGACCGGGCGCGAACCCCAACGTCGTTGCGTTGCTGCAGCAGTACCCAACCGCGAACGGAACGGCTCTGGGCGATCAGCTCAACGTCGGGTCGTACACGTTCTCTTCGCCACATCCCATCCGTCAAAACGCCACCATCGCGCGCATTGATTGGGTGCCCGGCAACAAGCATCGTGTTTTCTGGCGCGGCAACCTGCAAAAGGACGTGACCGCCGGCACGGAGAACTTTCCAGGCCAGGGTCCGTCGTCCGTGCAGGAGGACAACTCCAAGGGCTTTACCGTTGGCGACACCTGGTCCATCACGCAGAATCTGGTCAACGA